>CAJQKB010000046.1 GCA_905478775.1 uncultured Opitutales bacterium
CGACCTACGCATTACGAATGCGCCGCTCTACCAACTGAGCTATCCCGGCAAATTTAAATAGTTTGTATAACTTGATGGATGTGCAGTTAGTTTTCAAAACAATTCCAAGGCTAGAGCTCAAGTTTTAATGAAAACCTCGAAGTAATGAGGAAATACTTCAGATAGAATAAAGGTGAAGTTTTCAAAATCTTCCCGTAATTTCCTTTATTGGCTCGAGATTGTGTTCCCAGTCTAGTACATCTAAAGATAAAACTATGGGGCAATTATTAAATGCGGAACCACAAAGAAGTAAATTTTCTTCCATCTCCAAGTACATGTTTTGGTTAATGCTTCGAAACTTTGCAACTAGGCAATGGGTATTTTCAAAACCGGGTCACGATAAGGGTAGTCGAATCTTCACTCTGCCAGGATGTATTATCGCATCCCCTTCCCGACCACATGACAACGAAACCACCGAGGACTATGTTCATTTCTGGGTGCGGGATGGTGCTCTGACTGTAAATGAATGCATTTACCATGACCTCCCCACCAAGGAAATGCTCGATGATTACGTGAGCTTTAGTTATACGATACAAGAAACCGCCATTCGGGCTGGAAGAGGCGCACATGCCTGTTTCAATATTGACGGAACGGAACGATCGTGGGGCGAACAGGGGGATGGTCCCGGACTACGTATTTTATCCATTTTGGAAATTTGGGATCAATTGAGCGAAGAGGCAAAGTCTACTGCCCGCAAGATTCTAGTGAGAGACCGCCAATATATCATCGAGCATTATGACGGAGACACAGATAATGCGTGGGAAGAAATCACTGGTAACAGTTTTTTTTCCCGGACTGCCCAAAGACAGGCAATTGATAAGCTGGAAAAATCCTCATCCAAAACCGGTATTGCTCCAGAGAAAAAGATTCCCGAAATCATTCAAGCTTTAACCACATTATTGGAGGAACATTGGGCAAGTGATCTCGGACATTACCGTTCAATTTTGAATGGAAAAGCAAAAAATGGCACATTAAGGGGTCATGAACTCAACATTGATATTGTTTTTGCATGCACCTATAATGGATTGACCTGCTTTGATGAACGTATGATTGCCACTGTGGCGAAACTGAGGGACGAGTTTGAAAAACTCTACCCCATCAACGAGCAGGACCGGGCATTAGGTATTGGCCCCTTAATAGGACGATATCCGGGCGACAAGTATGATGGAACCGTAAATCAAGGGGAGGACATGGGACATCCATGGCCACTCTGTACCGCTAATCTAGCCCGCTATTACTACCAATGCATAGTTGAAATTGCCAATGTTGCCTGCGTTACCATTACCGAACCAATGGAACCTTTTTTCAAGCAGATCGGCTTCAAGCAAAGCGGAAAGATTAGTAAATCATCACGGGAATACAACGACTTGCAAACTGCACTATTAGGTGCTGGCGATAAGTTGATGCGTGCAATCGTATACCATTCCGATCACTTAGAATTAAGTGAGCAATTTGACCGCACTCATGGTACTTGCATGAGTGTAAGAAGTTTAACTTGGTCGTACTCCTCTTTTATTGCCTCTTCAAGGATTCGCGAAAAGGCAATATCGCAACTCTAAATTATTACTTTAAAGCTAACTAGTGGCAAGATCGGGTACCGGAAGTAACCGCATTCAATTCTTGGTCGTTTTTACCCGTATCTTGTTTCTGCCGATCGTTTTATAATTTAAATTTTTAATCGCCCCTTTTGCTTCACTTACGTTTGGCATTTCAATAAAACCAAATCCTTTTGAAGATCCACTTTTGGGGTCTATCACCAATGTGCAGTATTCGATTTCTCCAAATTCCTTAAATATATTTACCAACTCTTCCTCCGTTGTTAATCGATCCAAGTTGCGTACCAGTAATTTCATTTAATTATTTTTAGTGTAAGATGAGAATAGTTTCTTTTGGTGAAGATTTCATCCTAATTAGTTTGGAGGCTAGATAAAGCATTAAAGGAGAAAGATTCACTTCTGATTCTTTTCGCGTGAATAATTATTCACTGCATTACCAAATTAGGTTGATTCAGGGTAATTGCGTTTCATTAGAGTGAGGAAATTGATCGCTAAATAACTAATTAAGAATAATAAATTACAAAGAGATTCGTACTTTTCAGTGAATCGTTTATGGTGGTCGAACTTGAATAGAAGGTAAAATTGGCATTTGCCGTTAATAGGGAAAGGAAAAACATGAAAAAAACATTTCAATTAGCACACGAGAAAATTAAGTATCCCCGAATGATCGAGTCGGTAAAAGCGGAGGTCAGAAAGCATTTGAAGCGTTGCCGCAGGAAAAGCCTACCCAAAGGTGCAGACTTTTGGGACTTTAATTGCAAGTTTGGAGATACCGAAAAACATGCAACCAGTTGTCATTTAGCAGAAATTGATAAAAAAGTGAACGATGCGGAAGAGCGAGAACTTCAGTCGTTTTACATCGAAGTGATCGCCACTCCAGGAACCAGGCAAAAGAAACAAAATTAGGTATTATATGCAAGACCGCTAAGTTCTTCGGAACTATTCCGCGGATAGTAGTCCATTTGGAAACATCTAGCCTAGCAAACTCTCTTTAGCTCAATCTCCTTAGAAGTTTTCTCTTTTATGTGCTCACACTATAACTTTTAAGTCCGATGTATATTCTCTATCTTGGTATACCAATTAGTGGGGAAGTCCCTGTGAAGAGTACGGAAGAAATTGAATGACTAGTCCAAACTTAACTTTCCCATTGCAGGGAATTTCAAACAGTTATTCCCTTCTACAAAATTAGTTTATTCAGTAGCTTGTGGAGAATTTAAATTACGATTCACCATCGCCTGAAGAAGGTAAGGGTTTTCTTGCCGATCTTCACTGTGTGCAATTCCCCCAATGGGTTCCCAACCCTCCTGAATCGCCTCATTTACTTTTTCAGACAGTGTGGAAGTAGCTGACTCCATTGCTCCACCCCCCATCACTCCCTGGCTAGCATCTTCGATAATTACTTTATATTGCATAATGGATCTTCTCTATTTGTATGATTAATTTAAGAACTTTTCTTAAAAACGGGAGCACCTTGGATATTGATTGAATTTAATTTGGTTCCTTTCCCAAGGGGCCTGGCTTTTATTCCGGTTAATCGAAAATTTTCTCCTTCCGCCTTCAATTCAAAGCGTAACCGGAAAGGTTTTTCTTCGGGACCGTCAAATGATATCCAAATCAATGGTTCTTCAAAAGTTTTTTCTTCCACCCATGTTCCAACCAATGAAATAGGAAAATATCCATCAATTATAACTTGTTTGTCATCTTTAAATTGAAGAGTCACTTCCCTGCCTTCCACTAGTCCACTGTAACTTCCCTGGATGTCCTGTCCGCATGAAGCGAAGAAAAAAATAATCAAAATAATCAGAAACGACGAATTACACATTTTTTTCATATTTTAAAGCTAGCATTAATTTTACCGGCAAGGCTATTACAAATTATAAAACAGATTAGAACGAACGCTTCAATTCAGCGAATTAAAATCTCAAAAGTTGCTCTATAAAAGAGTTTGCCCAAATCTAAATTCATAACTTAATTCCCAGGGTGCTTTTTACTGGGAGTAATGTTTCGCCAATGCCTCCGCCACTTTTATGCCATCGATCGCGGCACTCATAATGCCTCCCGCATAACCTGCCCCCTCCCCCGCCGGGTAAAGCCCGGCAGTATTAATCGACTGAAAGGCCATGCTTTCTTTTTCCAAATGTCGCCGAATCCGGATTGGTGCACTGGTCCGAGTCTCAACTCCAGTAAGTAGGGCATCAGGTCTGTCAAACCCCTTGATTTGTTTCCCAAATTCCGGCAAAGCTTCTTGTATCGCTTTAATCGCATAGGATGGTAGGACAGTAGCAGCGTGATTTCCTGTCAGGTCAGTCAGCTTAACACCCGGCTTGTAGGAAGGTATAACATCGCCCAATTTCTGACTGGATCGCCCCGCCAAAAAATCGCCCACCAATTGTCCGGGTGCAAAATAATCCTCCCCACCTAATTGATAAGCAATCGATTCAAGGTTCCTCTGGAATCCAATACCTGCCAAGGGGTTCTTCTCATCCGCACCAAAATCCTCAGGTTCAATCCCAACCACAATGCCAGCATTTGCATTTCTCTCCAACCGGGAGTATTGACTCATACCATTCGTCACTACCCGGCCAACTTCTGAGGTCGCGGCAACAACAGTTCCACCCGGGCACATACAAAAACTGTATACACTTCGCCCGTTCTTCGCATGATGAACAAGCTTATAATCTGCAGCACCTACATGTTCCACTATTTTTCCAGGATGCATGGGGTAACGATCCTCATTTCCGAATCGTGCACGGTCGATCAATCCTTGTGGATGTTCAATACGAAAACCGATTGAAAATGGTTTTGGCTCTACAAAAACACCACGGGAATGAAGCATTTCGAAAGTGTCACGGGCACTGTGACCAACCGCAAGTACGACTTGATCTGCATCAATTTCCGACCTCTCTCCGCTGATCATATTCAAGGTCTCTAACCCTCGAATTCCACCCGCTTCCACCACAATGTTTTCCACACGGCTGGAAAATCGAATCTCTCCTCCCAGTCGCTCGATCTCACTGCGTAAATATTCCACAATTTTCACCAACCGAAAAGTACCCACATGGGGCTTACTCACATATAAAATCTCTTCCGGGGCACCACCTTTTACCATTTCCTCCATCACCTTACGGCCCAAATGCCTTCGGTCTTTCGCTTGAGTCCATAATTTACCATCCGAAAATGTACCCGCTCCACCCTCGCCAAACTGCACATTGCTTTCTTGGTTAAATATTTGCTTCCTCCAAAAACCCCAAGTGTCCTTAGTTCGCTCTCGTACTGCTTTCCCTCGCTCTATCACCAAGGGCCTTAATCCCAACTGAGCTAAGGTTAATGCAGCAAATAAACCACAAGGCCCAGTACCCACTACCACAGGTCGTTTGTACCCCGGTGTACTGGTGTAAGAATTTCCTTCAATGGCAGAAAACACCGGCTTGTATTCCATATCCGGAGTAGTCTGCAAATGAAATTTTGAAATGAGGAACGAAATGTCAACTTCCGCAGAAAATTGGAGATCTAAAGTGTAGATAAAATGAATATTCGACTTTTTGCGGGCATCGTATCCTCGACGAAAGACATGAAGACTTAATAAATCAATATCCTGCAAACTAAGAATCTTCAGGACTTCAGAACGTAAATCACTTTGATTATGATCAAGCGGTAACTTTAAATTGGTAAGTCGGTAAGATGATACAGTAGAGTCATTCACAATAAGGTCCGGGCAAAGCAAAAAGGTTTATTAAATCAAATTGGATTCGTTTTGATATTTCTTATACAAAAAAAAACACACCCTTTGCAACTCGTCTCAATAAAAGAATCGTAGAATCCTATAATGTTGATGACATCGCCATATTTCCTAGATGTACTCTCCATCGTTAAAGTAGTGAAATAACTGGTCCGATAAGGATTGCTGTGATCAATTCAAGAAATAGATAAAAGTTCGAACAAATACTACTCCCAATGACTATTTTTAGAAAATTCACAGATTTAAACGCCAGGCGTTAAAATAGTTTCATAATTCAAAACCCACAGACAAATTAAAATCCTCCAATGACCCTATTTAGTTAACTAGCTAATTATATATATTGATTAGCTTAGCTAGTAATGAATTACTAAATTAAGGTCCTACTAGTAATTAATAAGTTCGAAATTAAATCAATGAAATCAAAAAAAGTTACTCACTTTTACTCTTTTCATTCGACTGTATAAATTTGCTTCGTACTCTGAATTAGAAATTATTAAATATTTAAGATCATGAACGAAGTAACTATTAAAGGAGAAATTGTATTTGTGGATGAAGTTCGCGAATACGGAGCAAACGGATTCAGAAAGCATCAAGTAGTCGTAGAGACAGGAGACGGGAAATGGGCCAATCCAATACCCGTAGAGTTTATCAAGGATTCAATTGAACAGAGTAAGGGTCTAAAAAAAGGCGAAAAAGTCTCGATCGATGCCCGAATCAGTGGACGAGAATGGCAAGGAAAAGATGGTGTAACCAAATGGTTTACTTCAATTAGTGGTTACAAAATTCAATCCGAAGGTGGTGCTCCACCATCGAGTGAAGCTGATTCTTCCTCGTTTGAAACTTTTGACGAATACGATGATGGCGTGGAAGATGATGTGCCATTCTGATTCCGGTTTAAACGAGATACACTAAATTATCGGTCTATTCCTTCCACCAACGCAAGGATCGAAAATCGGGGGGACTTCCCTTCCACGGGGCTCCTAACTTACGAGCTTGCAATGTAGAATTCTTCGGAGGTCGAAGAGTTTCACTATCATTGAGCCTTAGTTCCTTAATCCCGACCCAATTCGCGATAGGCTTCATTTCAAAATTCTTAAAATCAGAGAGCGAAAGCTTGACGGGATGCCATTTATTTTTACCGGGTATTGTTAATTCCGCCACATGTTGGTCCAGTCCCACAATCATTTGATTAGGCATTTCTGCTTTCACCTCAAAGGAGAGCTTTGCATTCTTAGGAGCCTTCCATGCGGGGTGGTAAAGTTGATGAGTTTTTATTCCCCATTTTTTCAGGTTGTAACTAAACCATTCCTTTTCCCAGTCACCTTTAAAGTCTTCAATCAAAAGATTGGGCTTTAGCGTCGTCACTATGTTGGCTTTCTTTAAATCAGCCGCTGTGGCAACCTCCATCAACGAGGATAAAACAAACTGGTTGGTGGAATAGATTCCGTAATAATACCCCGCCCCGGAAATTGGTTTCTTTAAATGGTAACTAACATTTGCATAAACCCACAATGGTTTCTCAATACTGAAGAGGTGAAGAGGTGCAGTCCATTTACCCTCATTCTTGGAAACCGCTGAATGCTGCCAAAAACGGTTTTTTGTATTATTCGAATTATCTCTCTTCCCATCCGTCTGAACCTGCTGGGTGTAGAACACATCGATCGAAGAAACCTCTTGGGTATCATCCACGCCAACGGTAACCGTTGGTGCTTTCCCCGGTGGCAATAATAACTTCAATTTCGGATTTTCAGGGAGACGAAACGAATTTTTCAGGTGTTGATCAAACCATAATTGCGTCGCTACTTCGTATTCGGGGGTATCCTGATGATTATGATGAGGAGAACAGGTTATCCGCCAATCTTTGCTTTTCATTTCTCTAATCGAGGTTTCTAAATCATTAATCCGACCATGAAAATCATTGGATGGGCTAAGGAAAATAATCGGGCAGGTAATTTCTTTCAGACTCGGAGGATCACTCACTGTGGCCAGATGCAACGGGTTGGCGGAATAACGATCACTAATTCCTCCGCAAGACGGTGCAGCTGCCTTCACCCGTTTATCGGAACCGGCAGTCAATACGGTCAATTTGCCACCCATAGAATGTCCATAGACACCAAGTTTATTACCATCAACCTCCGGTTGTCTTTCCAAAAAAGTCAAACCCCGCCGTGCTCCAAGAGTGGCAAGAAACCAGCCATTATTACGAGGCGACTCGACTGCATCCAAGGTCCAATCCGCAACGGGAATGGAAGGGAATGCATCTTTTCCATATCGGCTTGGTGCATGGTATGCGTCCAAGGCTCCCCAGTCTGTAGTTAATTTGAATAGGGGATCATTTTTCTTTCCCTCCCAAAAAAGTTTCACCTCATTAGGGGATACCCGGTATCCCGGTGCCGAAATCCGTCCAGCCCAGGAAATTGAAATGGTTGCATAACCACGCTTCGCATTGGCAAGGGGAGCTTTGTGATCTGCATACTGCCCACCTCCATGAATCTGGACTAAACCTGGCAATTTCTTGCCGCCTTTCGGATATCCATACACCCCCGCCATCATTGCCTTCTCACCCTTAAACACTCCAATTCGATAGCGTAGTACTTTCAATATAATACTATCCTCTTCCCATTCCTTTAATACTTCCACCTCCATCGGTTCTCTCCTTGGATCAAAACCCTTCCATGCATTATTCCAAGTCTGTGGTGCATGATTACCATCCAACGACGGCAGAGTTTCCGCCAACAAGCTTTCTTTTTTTTCCGCGGATACAGGGAGGGTTAAAAATGGGAGTACTAAAAAGACTAAAGAAGTTTTTCTTAAATTCATTCTAGGTTTTATCCTACATTTCAATCTCCTTGGCAATCTTTTCAAAATGAAGAAATCAAGATCACAAAGAATCATCACTGCTTTAGTTAAATACATTTAAGAAACATTTTCTTGCCCAATTAGACTTCATATTAAATGGTATAAGAGGATGGCAGAAAAAATTAAAATTTACCCTAAAACCTTGGCGGATGGCGGACTTGAATTTGAAATCTCGATAGAGGATCAATCTCTTTTTGGGAAAAAAGCCACTGTTTCAGTTAAACGAGAAGTTTTTGTAAAAGATTCTCGCCCTGTTCATGAGACTGTAGATCTTAATACATTTACTTTTACAGTTTCAGCCTCTCAAATATTCAGCGTACCCGCAGCGATAATGAAAAAGGCTTCCGGTTCATTTCCCTACTCCGGTTCAAAAATTAAAATACAAACTTTTGCAGAAGTCAAAATCACCACGGCACTTTTCTTTAATTCAACCACCAAGTTTAGTCTTTCTAATCATATCTCAGGTGAACTACCCAAAAGGGCCAAGGTAAAGAATAACGCGAAACAACTCATTGATCCAAAAGACTCCTTCCATTTTTTTAAGAATCTCAGTTCAATTCCTACCGGGAATAAAATTGCAACTATTTTACTTCTCTTATTTGGAGGAGCGTTGATCATATTTAACTTAATTATCGGTTATCATGATCAAATGGCTCCAGAACATATGACCTGGTTTTATAGTCATTATGATTCCGACGGAGATAAATCCTCTCCCATAATCAAAGCATTATCGGGTTGCGTGACAATTGCCGCCATTGTTTGGGTAGCGATGATAAAACAACTTCAAAAATATATGGCCTTTCATTTCCGTTCGAGAATCAGCAAAGTAAACCGTGAATCGACGATTAACATTGGCAAACTTGTTACCGGACGCAGCCGAGTCGATTTGATTGACCCAGTCCTCCGCGTGGTTGCGTGTAATATGGAAAAAGGTAAATATGTACGGGGTTACGGTAGCAACCGGCGAACGGTCAGCTTCAGTCATCCAAACCGTGCAGTGCTTCTTTATTCCAGGAAAATTCCAATCATTCCAAAAGGGGCTCCAATCCATAATTATTTCAACGAGGAATTCTCCTTCAAACCAATGTTTCAAGCCCTCTATCCAAGGCAAATGATCAGTCAATCGCACGGACTTGATTTAGTTTGGGAAGTCCAGCTTATCGTGGGCGATTTAGTTGATCAGGAACTGATCGGTAACCGGGGTGTATTTATTCAAAAAGAGTTTTATTCTGCATGAGGAAAAGAATTCAAAATATTCCGCCTTTTAATGACTTTCTCAATCTTTCAAAACAGGATTTTAGTAATACACGCCTCCTTATTTTTCATGGAATCAGCGGTTCTGGAAAAAGCACAAATTTAAATTACACAGCCCATTATCATGCATCGTTTCAAAATCAGTCAGTAAAGTGGATATGGACCCATCACAAAAGATTTAAAACTGGGGCTGTCAAGAACTACGATTTGGTAGTCGTGGATGAAATTATATCCCCATCCCAATTACCAGCTATTACCAAACTTCTTGGTACAAATAAAAAAGTTGCCGTAGCATCACACCTTAATCCAGCTTGGTTTAAAATTCTTTGCCCGTTCACACCCACACTTTCTTTTCGTACCGATGCTTCATCTGAAAAAATTCGTGCATATCTTGATAATAAAGGCATTTTATATTCTCCTGAGTCTATTTTATCTTTTTGTAAAACCTATGGATCCAATTATGTCGACCTTCAATGCATTTTGGAAAATCATACCGGTAAAAGTTTTGATGATGCATTAAGATGGAATCAAAAATTTAATAAAATTAAAAACTTCACTCCGGCAAAGTGGATACCGACTTTGCCACGCTTAAAATTCGACTAAAGATCAGTTTCCCGTTGCCCCATTTCTTGATAATATAGAGCAGGTGAAATTAAAATTTCCCGTCCTTGCTCTCCTCTCCTATGAATGCTTGGATAGCATAATCTAAATGGAAGATAAAAAAGCAGAGTTTTCTCTCGATTCACCCAGGCAAAAAGGACAAGCCCGTCGCCCGCTTGCCGAGCGTATGCGACCACGCCATATCGAAGAAGTATTGGGACAGTCTCACATCCTCGGTGAAGGTTGCCTGCTGCCCAACCTGATTAAGGAGAACCGGGTATCCAATCTAATCCTCGCCGGCCCGCCCGGTTCCGGAAAAACGACCCTTGCCTCTGTCATTGCCGCAGAGGGGAATTGCAAGCTCCTTAAAGTAAACGCGGTTACCTCCAATGCGGCCGAACTACGCGACACTCTTAAACTTGTTCGCTATTATGGTTCCGAGAATTGTTTTCTTTTTGTGGACGAACTCCATCGATTCAACAAGGCACAGCAGGACTTGCTCCTCCCCGATGTCGAGTCGGGCGATGTTCGCATGATTGGAGCCACCACTCACAATCCGCGCTACTATATTATCGATCCCCTTCTTAGTCGTTGCCAATTGATTTCACTGGAAGCAATCCCACCCGATTGTATTGAAACTGCTCTCGAATCTGCCCTCAACGACTTGGAGCGTGGATTGGGCTCACGATCATGCACTGCTAACAAGGGAATCATAAAGCAAATTGCCCTGCTCGCAGAGGGCGATCTACGCAAGGGATATAATTTTATTGAAACCATCATCGAAGCCCTTCCCCAAGAAAGTAAAATTACCGAGGAACATATCGCTGGATTTTGCAGGGAACGAAGTATTCGCTACGACCGCGATGAAGATGAACACTACAATACCACATCCGCCTTCATTAAAAGTATGCGAGGAAACGACCCCGATGCCGCCATTTACTGGCTCGCTAAAATGCTTGCCGGTGGAGAAGATCCTCGCTTCATTGCTCGACGATTAGTTATTTTTGCATCCGAGGATGTAGGCCTTGCCGACTCCCGAGCCCTGCTTATGGCCGACGCTACCTTCCGGGCATGTGAAACCATTGGCCTTCCCGAATGCGAGTTCAATCTGGCACATACCACCCTCTTTCTTGCCACCTGTCCCAAAAGTAATAGTGCCACCATTGCTTTGTCCAAAGCAAAACAGGCAATTAAAGACAGCCCCGTTCAGTCAGTTCCTACCTCCATACAGGATCGGCATGGACGAAACAAAAACCATCGTGATAATGAAGACGAGTCTTACTTATACAGTCACGATTACCCCGAAAATATTTCCGGTCAACACTACCTCGAAAAACCACTCGATTTATACAAATCTAAAAAATCGGGGGCCGAATCTGCTATCGCTGAACGGATAAATCAATGGAAGATCATAAGAAATGAAATGAATACCTAATCGATTTTGTTAAAAATAATAAACCACAACCTAAGCACCATCGTTATATAAATATATGTTCTCTCATTTTCCGTTCAAGACATACCTTAAATCTAAAGTTCTATCTTTGCTTTTATTATGTTGTTTTTGTAAGAGCTACGGACAAAAAAACCTAAAACTAAAATTTCAGGACTGGATTGAAGATGATGATCGTATCAAGGTTCGTTCTTGGTATGCGGAGGCAAATACTCCTATTAATGACAGTTGGGATGTCGGGGTAACTGGAATGGTGGACACCATTTCAGGTGCCACTCCAAATGGCCGACCACCAACCACTAATAATTCCGAATGGCTTGCCAAATTAAATGAGAAAAGAAAAGCCGGAATATTGAACTTAAATAAAAAGGGTACGGATTATGATTTTTCATTTGAAGTTGGACTCAGTGACGAACCTGACTATCTGTCCCGCAGTTATGCCGCTCAAATTTCGCGGGGATTTGCCGAGGATACCCTTATTGTGACCACTGGTATTTCATATCTTGACGACGAGGTGGACAGCGGCGTGCCCGGTGGACCAGGACTAGGAATCCAATCCAAGAAAACACCCGAGTTGATGGTGGGGGTATACCGAATGCTCGATTCGAAAAGTTCCGTTTCCTTGAATCTTACTTACGGTCGTCCCAAGGGTTATCTCAGCGATCCATACAAACAGATCGGTGCGACCAAAACTCTCTTTCCAGGTGATCCTGTTTTGGAAAAAGATATCCTATACCTTTACCCAGAAAACAGACCCGATGAACGAGACACCTTTACGGTATATTTAGAAGGCAAAAAGTATTTTGAAGAATTGGACGGATCTGTTGACACATCATATAGGTTCTTTACCGATGATTCAGGCTTAACCGGTCACACCATTGAGCTTAAATGGATGCAAAGACTGGGCGAAAAATTTGTGATTAGTCCCCTCTATCGAATTTATCAGCAATCGCAGGCAGATTTTTACAACATTACATTGGACGGAACAGGAAAAACTCCTGTTTTACAACCGAATGGAAATACTCCCCACTATTCCGCGGATTACAGATTATCCGAATTGAGAGCTTCAACCTACGGTTTAAAAATTACTTACTTCCACAGGTCAGATTTAAGTCTCGATCTGTCTTTGGATCGTTATTTAGTCAATGGACGAGACGGTCGTACCGACCAGAGAGTTTATCCAGATGCCCAAGTTTTGACTATGGGCATGCAATGGGAGTTTTAAAAATGGAACTTTCCACAGTTAATCCCCAAACCCTTGCAAATGGCTTATTTCGTATTTCATTTCAAGCATTGGGAACACAATGTGAGATTTCCTATTCAACCAACTCTGGTAAAGTGGCGACCGACTTTCGGGATGGAGCCCTCCATTGGATCCGTTCCTTTGAAAAAAGATATTCCCGTTACATACCCGACAGTCTAATTAGCCAGATTAACAAAAGTGCCGGGCTTTCCCCCGTTCAAATTGATTCAGAGGACCACCGATTATTCAAATTGTGTGACACTCTCCATTTTCTTACCCAAGGAGTTTTTGACCCCACCACCCTTCCCCTATCCAACATTTGGGATTTTAAAGCGGAAGTTCCAACCATACCCTCTGACTCGAAAATACAACATGCACTTGAAAAAGTGGGATGGGGAAGAGTCGACCTGCAAAAGGACTGCGTTTACTTGCCTGAGAAAGGAATGGGCTTGGATTTTGGTGGTTTTGGAAAAGAATACGCAGTCGACAGGGTGACTGAAATCGCGAAAAGCTTTGGAATTACAAATGCAATGGTTAATCTTGGAGGGGATATCCGTACGATTGGTTCTCCGAGGAAGACCGACTCTTGGCGAGTTGGAATTGAAGACCCAAACCAACCAGGAAAGGCCCGATTTTGCCTAAGTACAAACAATCTTGCAGTCGCCACCTCCGGAAATTATCAACGGTTTTTTAAATTGAACGGCAGGCACTACGGCCACCTTTTAGACCACCGAACAGGATACCCGACCACCAGTTCGTATTTGTCGGCATCTGTCATTGCTAATACCTGCCTCGAAGCGGGCATACTAAGCACATCATCACTCTTTGATGGCAATCAATCGGGATTGAAAATTATTGAGAATTTTTTCGGTGCAGAAGGTTGCATTTGGACCAATGATGGCTTGTCTTGGACTAAAAATTTCGGCGATTATATCGACTCAAAATAAATCATTTAAATACTATGAAACTACTCCTTACCTTACTTACGCTGTTTTCAATTGGATGTTCTCCAAAGGTCACGGTCTCTCCGATGGATCGGGCTTTCCACTTTGATTACCTCATGAAAAGTGATCGAGATACTTTGGCGGTAAAAATGTTTGATCATGCCTATTTTAGCAGAGAAGCATCCAGAGGTGGTCGAGGAGTTGGTGGAGGAGGTTGCGGATGCAACTGAAAAAGAAACTGCACAGCCTACCATGGCTGACCCTATTATTATTACTGCAAAGAACACCTTCGATTCCTTTGGCTAAGAATTTATTGCTCTCCTTTGCCGGAGTAGTTGAAAAAGTTTGGTCTTGGAAAATGATCCTCCCTGCCGCCTCATCTATCGGAACATGGCATGCTTTATCAGGTGCCAGTCCTTATGTTACCTCTGCCCAGGAAGTCCCATCTTCGGTTACCGCAGGGGATTCTTTTAGTTTTAGTTTTTACAGTGAGGTATACAGTGCAGAAAGTTACCAAATTGAAAACCTGCCAGACGGTCTATCTTACAACAACGATATTAACGGCCCAAAAATCACCGGAACTCTTCCAGTTGCCGGTACCTACTCCATCAGCATTACCGGTTATCGTCACCCCGAACTCTCGGGAAATAAGACTCCCGTCTATTCCCTTACACTCAACGTAGCGGAAGCGGAAAAGTCCGAGCAAACCGAAACCACTTCCTCCCTTTGGTCTGACTCCAAAACCATTGCCACCGGCTCTGGGTGGTATCGTTCTGAATGGTTCGGAGATTTTTATGGTAATTCAGGGGGATGGACTTACCACATTAATCATGGCTGGTTATATCTCAATGGAAGCGATGAAGCAAATTTGTGGTTCTATGACGAAAAACTGGGCTGGCTCTTCACTGGAAAAGAATTATTTCCAAGGATCTACAGAAGTTCAAACTCAACTTGGCTTTATGACCAGTCAGACGCAACCACACGCAAATTTTGGGACTATTCAACTTCAGAGAATTTTCTTTCAAGCAAAAACTAATTTCAATCGATCTGTAAGATAGTATTAACTGGTATTATATTCACCCGGATTTCAAAATATTTTCACCTTTTAGGGAATGGGTTACTCCCGTTTTTTGGTTTTCGATTCGGATAAGACAGCAACCTTAAAAGTTTAATCCGCTTCGGTTGAGTATGGATTTACCACAAACTTGTTTTCCATAAGTTAAAAAATTCAACAGTTACAACTGAAATTTAAACGCTGAAGTATTACACTGAAGATTACTGATCCTAGATCTACTTTGTTAGACTTTTTGGTTCGGTTAACAAGTAAAGATTAGCGATAACTCACTACACGGACTTGACCTCTTCAGTCACTTTTTTCAAAATTTAAAGTTTACTATGAAAAAAAATGCTACCCTTTCATTCTTTCTTTTATTACCCTTACTAACGGGCGTATTTGCGGCCGAGAAAAATATCATTTTCTTGATTACCGACGACCAGTCCCCCACCCTCGGTTGCTATGGAAATCCGATTGCCAAGACTCCGGCAATCGATGCCCTCGCCGAAGATGGCACACTATTTCAAAACGCCTTTGCCACCACCGCCAGCTGCTCCGCCAGTCGTTCCGTGGTCATGAGCGGACTCCACAATCATGCCAACGGACAGTACGGTCACCAACACTCCTTTCATAAATTCTCCAGTTACTTTAATGTAATCGGATTATCCCTTCCTCGTAATCTTTCAGAAGCGGGATATCGAACAGGCCACATTGGAAAATACCATGTCTCTCCTGAAGAAGTATTTCGGTTTGAAACTTACCTAAAAGGAAACCCCCGAAATGCGGTTCAGATGGCCGAGCAAACAAAAGAATTCATAACAGCTGAAAGTGACCAACCCTTCTTTCTCTATTTTGCCACCTCGGACCCGCATCGTGGAGGAGGGAAAGATAAGAATTCAAAAAGAACGCTCAAACCCGACCTGTTCGGCAATAAACCGGACGGAAAATCCCACGACGGAGTGGAAGAGGTCTTTTACAGCCCAAGCGATGTTCCAATCCCTCACTTTCTTAGCGATACTCCGGAGACCCGTGAGGAACTCGCTCACTATTATCAGAGTGTTTCACGGATTGACCAAGGATTGGCCCACTTAGTCAAAATTTTAAAAGAGTCGAATCTCTACGAGAAAACTATGATTGTATTTACATCAGATCACGGGATGGCATTCGCAGGTGGAAAAACCACCGTTTACGAAGGCGGGCTAAAAGTTCCTTTTGTAGTTCGTAATCCTTATGAAAAGAAACGTGGAATCAAACACTCCGCCCTAATTAGTCATATTGATATCACACCCAGTCTACTTGACTTTGCCGGAACTTTGGATCTTCAAAAAAACAGGCCTAAAAATTGGCAAGATCCTAAAAAATCATTTCCTCCCACACAAACACGCAGTCCAAAAGATAACCGAGGTGTAACTGGAAAGCTGTCATCGTTTCACGGCAAGTCCTGGCTTTCCATTCTGGGAGACCCCACAAAAAAACACTGGGATGAAATCTTTGCCTCCCACACCTTTCACGAAATTCAAATGTACTATCCCATGCGGGTCATCCGCGACGACCAATATAAATTGATCTGGAATATCGCCCATCCTCTCCCCTATCCCTTTGCCTCCGACCTCTGGGCAGCCAGTAGCTTCCAGGCACAGTATCAAAAATCAATGAGTGCTCCTTATGGACAAAAAACGGTTCGTGACTACATCCATCGCCCAGAATTTGAATTCTATAAAATTGATCAAGATCCACACGAATCAAATAACCTAGCCAATATCTCGAAACACACCGCCATACTCAACACCTACAAGGAAAAGCTTAAATCCGCCCAGTCCAAATTTCACGATCCATGGATCATGAAATGGAACTATGAATAAAATATTTTAAGGGTAGATTTCTCGAAAGATTATTCGAGGGGTTTTAAAAATGGATTTTGGACGGACTCACCTTGTCGTTTCTTTTCTGCGACATACTTCCCGGCCACAATCTCTATAAAATTGGTATTTTCTATTTTTACCGATGCCAGAAACTGTTGACTATTTCTCTGCCCAACAACTAAGAATCCATCAAATTCGGTATGTAACCGGATCGCCACAACCTCTCCGCCCGGCTGAATAGGAATTTGAACCAGCTGTTCTCGGTCACTCAACACGATCGGATTATTGATTATCTCAACAGCTACCGGCAATACTACAGTCGAATTTTCTTTTACCCACTCCAGTACATTCAAGATGAATTCTGCCGGTATCACATTTTCATCAACAACTATTGGATCAGACTGAGAACGAATAATTTGATCATTGGACTGATCCAGTTTATTTTTCAATATTTCGATCTCGGCACGGCTCTTGGCTAATTCTTCTTCAAGTTGTGCAGAATTTTCTTCTGATAAAATCTTCTCCTCACTGAGAACGTCGGCCTGATTAACTAAATAAAAATTCTCCGATTCCAACTTCTTTTTTAGATCAATTTGAAAGGTTTGATCCTGTTCTAACTGCACTAGTTTTTTGTTTAACTGATCTACCGTTTCTTTCGTGATGTCCTCATCCGCAGACAAAAGGATTATCAAACCAGCTGTACTCAAAAAAGCCATTGCCAAACAAACAATTGAAAAAATACTGAAAACCGATTTCCCCTTCCCACTGCTACGAAATCCATGCTCCATCGAGACTAACTGGCTCTGCATTGCCTCCAGCGACTTTGTTTTGAATACTCCCTCCGAACGGGCGGATTGCATCTGCTTGATCGATTGCTGCAATTCATCGCGAATCTCCATAACCCTTTGATTACCGTCCACTAAACGCCCCGCTAAAATACCGGCCAAGTTCAAACAAAGCTGACCACCGCTCGTCCCATGCTCAACTATAAATTTGAGTAACCGGGTGTAGTCCATTCTCCATAATAAACAAGTACCCACTGAGGTTGCAGTTACGGAAGATATCCTGCCTTTTAAAAATGCGACTTCTCCAAAGGTGTCCCCGACCGTCAAGATAGATAACTTTTGATTTTCTCCAAAGTGATCTGCTTTTAACAAATCAACCTGACCGCTCATCAACATATATAAATAATTTTGACTACCGCCCTCACTTGCCAATTGCTCGTTATTGGACAAGATCCATTCCCCCTCCGATCGGAATGCCTCTGCCTCCAGGTTATCCATATTGAAACATAGTCCTTCACTCGGGAATACATAGCCGCCCTTCAATACTTCATCATGAGATATTAGCTTCATACAAGATCCAATCTACCACCCGATGCAATTCCTACATTACAAAACCAATCACCATCGGAAAAATTCAAAAAACTAGTTTCCCGTACCACGCGCCAATGCATCAATACTACCACCCTATTAACCAACTCAAATCCTATCATAATTTACTGTCCACCAATTATTTAACCACAAAATCGTAAGAACATATTTATTTGGTTCCACCTGTAAAGAATAAACAAAAAGATTTATGCTTATTTTCTTAAAAGTACATAAACACATTTAAAACTCTAATAATACCGTTCGGATGGGTGCAGAAAATTACAGATGGTTGTTTCCCAAACTATTATGCCAGCAAAAAGCTTTAGTGCTAAGAATTTGAATATGAATTCAAATTCTTAAGGAACCTCACCATTTTCCATACATCGGATTGGGGAGAAGAAAATTCGTTTTTCCAAATTCCTTTTTCTGGCCACTCGGAAAGTCGCCCATCTGATCTCCCACATATCCAATCACATTCAAAGGACCGATCTTTTTCATTCGTCCCGTCCCGTCAGTCACTTCTTTCCTCCTCACCTCCTTAAGATCATTCTTATCAAGCCTGAGTAAAAATAAATCATCTGGATCCAGTACCCCCAGTAACCGCAGATTTTCCCGGGTGGGTTCGAGGTTATGATTCATCCGGTTACTCAGGAAGACCACCCGGACTCCCTTCTTCCGAAGCGCCTTCAAAAATTCCTTTGCCCCCGGAACTAATCCCGTCTCTTCCCGGTTTACCCACTCCGACCATGAATCCTGAGTAAAACTAAGACCGGCCTTCCACCTCTCGACTTGGTAAAGGCTATTATCCAAAACGGTCTCATCGAGATCCACCACCACCGCCAAATTGTCAGAATTTTTTTCCGTCTTTACCTTTCTGATTATAGCCACGGTGGCCTGACGAAACAACTGTTCACACAATGTCCTGTGCTCAGTGGATTGACGAATCCAGCGGATATCGTTAGGCAATTTTTCCTCGCCCACAACCATGACCGACCCGATCAGGAAAAGAAATAAACTAAGAATTCCGAACTTTATTTTCATACGCATAATGTAACTCCCTATTGGTAATTTAAGGTCGCAGTGACAGGATAATGATCGGATGGATATCTGCCCTGATCATGGGTTCGATCAATCTTCGCAGAGAGAACTCGAAATTTCGGACTGCATAACACCCAGTCAATCCGATTGCCGATCAACCGCCCCTTCCATGCTGTCAATGTACTTTCCTCCTCGGTCCGCGTTGGATGCGCCAAACGAAAAGTATCGATTAAATTAACCCCAACCAGAAATTGATAAGGCTTGCTTCCCTCAGCCGAATTAAAATCACCGGTAATCACCACCCCTACTCCCTTCTCTAAAGTGGAGACTCGGTTCTTGATAATTTTCGCCGCCTCTTCCCGAGCCACTTTACCGCGGTGATCAAAGTGAGTGTTAATCAAGACCAGTTTTTTCCCCTCTGCCTGCTTATCCTCAAGGCGAACTATATTTGCAATGCGGGGAAGGGATGAATCCCAACTCTTACTGCCCGGTTTATCGGGAGTCTCCGAAAGCCAAAAAGTTGACTTTTCAATCGCGTCAAACCGGTCCTTTCGAAACATAACCGAACATGCTTCGCCATCGTTTGGATCCACTAACCGACTTCTTCCGTAATAAACATATCCCGGAAAGTTTTCCCGTAAATATTCCTCCTGCATGGGAAAAACTTCCTGTAATCCTAGGAGGTCTGGAGTATACTCCCGAATTGTTTTCACCACCAATTCCTTTCGTAAATCCCAGCGGTTCTCCCCGTCCTT
>CAJQKB010000047.1 GCA_905478775.1 uncultured Opitutales bacterium
GAACGGGAACCGGACCATCTTCTGTGGCGTCCCCCAGGAAAAAACGCTCAACTCGTCCTATCCTTACTCCGTTTAGGGTCACCTTTCCTCCTTCATGCAAACCATAAACATTTTCATGAAAAACCATCACGAATCTTTCATTTGCACCTCGAAATGAGGAAAAACCACCAGTAAATACAATGAAACCAATAATTAAGACTATTGCACCAAAGCAAAATATCCCCACCAGTACGTTATTTCCTTTTGTTTTCAATAACTAATAATAAAGGTGTTTTAAAGTTTACTGCAATCTTAGTTTTTACTAATTGGAGTACCCCTGCGTAGAAATGAGCGGACCCGCTCATGCTCAGAGTTCTCTCTCAGGTCACTCGGCAACCCCTGAGCTAGTAAAGTTTTTGTCTGTCCATCGAGAAAAATGGAATCGTCTGCAATGTCGAAAATACTGGGCAGTTCATGAGTGACCACAATAAATGTGATTCCCAAGCTAACTTTTAATTCATTAATCAAATTATCCAAACGATGTGAATTAATCGGATCCAGTCCCGCTGAAGGTTCATCCAAGAATAAAATATCAGGATCAAGAGCCATTGCACGGGCTAGTCCCGCTCTTTTTTTCATTCCTCCACTTAATTGGGCAGGATAAAAATCGCCATATCCCGAGAGGCCAACAAGGTTTAACTTATAACGGGCCAGATCATTAATCTCAGCCTCATTCAGTTCAGTGTAAGTCTCTAATGGCAAGGAGACATTTTCCACCAGATTCATTGACCCCCATAGTGCCCCACCCTGAAAAAGAACTCCATATTTCTTCAAGATCGATGTTTTCTCCTCTTGATCCACTGCCCAAAGGTCAATCGTATCGACGAGAATTCTACCACCTTTAGGAGCCAACAATCCAACCATAGACTTCAGTAGCGTACTTTTACCACAACCACTCCCCCCCATTAAGACCGTACATTTACCTCTCTTCGCTGAAAAAGAAACTTTTTCAAGGACCTGGTATTCGCCATATGCCAAATTTAAATTCTCTACTTCCAAAATGGAAGGCTTTTTGAATGAGTCCTCTTTCATCGCAAATCCAAATAACTAAAAGTTACCTCAAACAAAGCATCTACCACCACTATGATAGTCACTGCCACTACAACTGATGCGGTAACTGCACGTCCAAGAGAAGAGGAATCATTTCCGCTGTGCATTCCTTTGTAACAACCCACCAATCCAATAATTAATCCAAAAACAACGCTTTTCAACAATCCAGAATAAACCTCCCACATACTTTGCAGTGCGACCTGAGTCTGCTCGAAATAGTGAATCACGGAAAAATCCATCACGACTGTACCCACCACTAATCCACCAAGAATGCCCACCACATCGGCATAAATTGTTAAAAGAGGGATCATCAAAAGTAAAGCTAGGGTGCGGGGTATAATTAAAAATTCCATGGGGGAAATTCCAAATGTTCGCAAAGAATCGATTTCCTCATTCAACTTCATACTCCCAATTTCGGCAGCAAAAGAAGCCCCTGTACGACCTGCCATAATAATAGCCACCATTAACGCTCCCATTTCTCGAACCATTGCAAGACATACTAGGTCGGCCACATAAATTTTTGCATTAAATTTCTCCAACTGGACACTGCCCACAAATGCCATAGTTAACCCTGTTAAAAAACTGATTAAGGTAACAATGGGTAAGGCAGAGGCACCACAGGCACGACAAGAAACAGCAAAGTCTTGAAAACGGGTTTGGGATCGCCCCGTGATCAGCAGTACAACTGATGAAATCCATTCCCCAAAAAATGAGAAAATCGATAAAGTGGCATCTCGAAAGTAATTTATGGTATCGTCAATAAGCTCGAGAGAAAGAGAAAATTCATTTTGTTTCTTTTCCAGTAACGTCGGCTTACTTAATTCTAACAATTGGATGAGGCCAGAGGGTAACGCCTGAAAATCTATGGACTTATGAACCTCCGCCAGATCATTCCTACATTTATGAAGAAATGAAACTAATGTTGAATCCCAATCAATATTAGAATCGAGCTGGAATTTAAAAACTTCAACGGTTGGATTACTCTTAAAAAACGACTCCCATTCGTTCCGAACCTGGAAACCGGAATTGTTTTCGATCGACCAATTCCCCATCAATATGCAATCAACAAAATCCTGTTCCCTGCGAAATTGAATGTAGGAGGTTTTTGATTCTCCTTGCATGGGATGATTGCTTCTATTTGCTTCAGAACTCATTCTTTAATTTAAACATCTTACTTCTACATCAGAATAAACTATGACAATTCGAGCAATCTTATTTGATCTTGATGGTACATTGATCGACCAATTCCAAGCCATTTACAAATCATTTAGCCAAGTTATTAATGAAATGGGATTTCCTGTTCCCAGTTTTGAAACTGTTAAAAAAGCGATTGGTGGTGCTTCAGAGACAACAATGGCAAAGTTAATTGGAAAAGAATATGCCAAGGAAGCCGTTCATCGCCTTCGTCCCATTTTTGAAAAAGAAATGCTCAACGATTTATTTGTTCTCCCCGGTGCACCTGAAATATTAAAGTTTTGTAAAAAAAATAATATTAAAACCGCTGTATTGACAAATAAACATGGTCCACACGCAAGAGCTGCCTGTGAATTCTTACAATTGTTGCCACCTCTTGAATTTGCACTTGGCGCCAATGATACTCAATGGAAAAAACCTGAGATTGAATTAACTCAGCTTGCACTTAGTAAAATTGGGCACAGCAGTCAAGATACCGTTTACATTGGTGACTCTCCCTATGACTTTCAAACTGCAAAAAATGCCAATATGCGTTGCTTTCTTCTTTCCACGGGAACACATAGTGAATCTGAATTGGTGAAGGAGTGCCCTGTATCAGTGGATACAGATCTCTTCACCCTCCTGGAAAAAAGAATTATCCCATCACTGGACTGATTGAATTTTGGCCTTAGTTGAACAGCAAACCGAAAAAACTCACTGTAATTAATCAATCAATTAACATGATTGACTAAAAGACATCTAATCATTTGTATTAATTCACCCTACTATGAAAAATTCAGATACCCTTAATCAGGTTACCCACAGCCGATCGGTTGTTGGTAATGTCAATTGGAAACAAATAGAAAAAAAATTCTCGGCAAATACACATTTGTTTACAAGAGAAATTGTTTTCTTTGCAAGTACCGACGAGGTCATGAACAAGTGCTTACAAGTATTCAAGGCACCAAACTTTACCTTCAAGTGTTTTGATAATTTTAATCTTGCACTAAGATCAGGCCTCGCGATTTCTGCTGATATAGTTGTCTTGGTGGACAGTTTTGCATCCGCGAGCCGTGCAAACTTCACCAAACTTTTAGAATCAAGAAAAATGAAGGGCTTGGAAGTGATCACATTAGATAATTCTGATATTGATAAACTGATAGTTGCTATCCAAGAATCTCTTTCAAAATTGAACCAAATTGAAACTAAAGAAATAGTTGTTGAAAATATAATTCAATCCAGGTCCGAGTCTAATTTATCCGAACCTCACCAAGATACAGCGTCAAAGAAGATCATGAATGAAAATGATTTCAGAGATCTGTTGAATCGGGAATTATCTGATACCAAGAATTGTGCACCCGAAAATATATTGGCTTCAGCAATTAAAGTAATTAAGGGAATCAAGTAGGCGAAGTATTTTATTTTTTGGATATTTCTAGTATTTTAACTAGTGCTTTGATTTACTAATTATTCTTGGAGTGAATCTGCGATTGAGAAACGTAACACTAATAAATGTGTTATGGTAATAGATAACATGTACTCTAAGAAGAAGGATCTAACTGAAGTTCCTTCACACTTTCTTTCGATAGGATTTAGTTTTCGAACCAAATTTTTTCTCTCTAGCTTTGTTGTGACTGTGTTACTACCCGTTATTGGCGGGTTGGCCCTTTATAATCAAGATATTAACAGTACAAAAAAACTGATTCGTTCGAATATAGTAAACCAAGTAGATAACTTTTCGAGACTTCTCTACCCTGCTCTCGCATTTGATGATAATGAATCAGCCTACGAATTGCTTAAGAGTTTTTCAACAAACCCACTCATAAAAAGTTCAATTATCTGGAAAAAAAGAGATGCAGATGAGCCCAAATTTACTCTTTTTGCACACTACCCAAGAGAAAAGTTAAACAGTCCCATTCCGCAAAACTCTTTCATCGAAAACTATGATAACGATGAAGTTATTTTTATTTCTAAGGCAATTACCGCAGTGGATGAAAAATTGGGAATAATCTCAGTCACTCGTTCATTACAAGATTTAAACTCTAAAAAAGCGGAATACTTACAAGTGGGAATTCTGACTGCTTTATCTATTTTCATTATCATAATTCTGATCACACTGTGGTACCAAAGTTCATTAACTAAACCACTTAAGGAATTAAGTTCGGTGGCAGAAAAAATATCAAAAGAAAAGAACTACTCAATTCGTGCAACTAAGACCAGCCTTGATGAATTTGGTAGTTTGACGGATGTTTTTAATGAAATGTTAGATTCCCTACAAATTTCTAACTCACAACTGCGTACTGCAAACGAGGAGATGGAACAACGGGTGGAGCAAAGGACCGAGGAATTAACCTTATCAAACAAAAGAATTATAAAGGAAATGTCCGAAAAAGAATTGGCCACTCAAGAGTTGATCCAAACGAGAGATCAACTTAATCAAAGTGAAAAACTTGCTAATGTGGGCCAAGTTTCTTCCAACATCGCTCATGAGTTAAGGAACCCACTTGCCGCGATTAGAAACTCCACCTACCTGCTACGCTTAAAACTGAAGAAAAATGATAAGCTAATGGATCATTTAAAGATTATTGACCACGAGATTTCTAGATCAGACGAGGTCATTGAAAGGCTCTTGGAAATAACAAAAGGAGAGAATCTCAAAAGAGTTCCTGTTAATTTAGAAGCGTTAGCTATAGAAGCAATGAACTACGCAAATGTGGCTAAGGAACATGAATTAATTATTACATTTATGGCCAAGCCTTTTTGGGTAAAATTAGATAAATTACTATTCAGGCAGATCTTAATCAACATATTCCTGAACTCAATTCAGGCGATGCCTAAGGGTGGAAAAATAGAAATGAAGGTTAGCCAGGATCCCTCGGAATCAGTAAAAATTTCTATCAAGGATGAAGGAATCGGCATCAAAAAACACCAACTGGAAACAGTTTTTGATCCTCTTTATACAGATAAGGCAGAAGGGATTGGACTTGGCTTATCTTTATGCAGGGACTTAATTTCTAGACATAGCGGCACAATTATCGCAAAAAGTGAACCAGGATTAGGAACCACTATTGAAATTGAACTCCCCATAGAGTAAATTTTGAATACCCATTAAAAATTATGAAAAATAAAACTGTCAAAATACTGATTATAGATGATCATCCAGCCGTAAGGACGACAATGGTCGATGTGTTAAATGAAGAAGGCTTTCAAACTGATCATGCAAAAGATGGAGAAGTCGGACTAGCCAAGTGCATGGTAAACTCCTACGATTTTGTTTTAATTGATGTGCAAATGCCAAAATTAAACGGCATTGAAGTTTTACGTAAATTAAAACAAGAAAAAGAAATTCTCCCTCAATTTATTTTCTTTACTGCTTATTCGCTCCCGGAATTAAAGGATGAAGCATTGGAGATGGGATGTTTGGCCTTCTTGCAAAAACCAATTCGAATAGAAAAGGTAATCGCCCTAATTAAAGACTTTAAAAGTGTCCCCGTATTAGTTTGTTTGAAAAATCGGGAACAATCAGAAAAAATAACCGATAATCTCCAAAATCAGGGGTTCCACACGGTGAATACGAAAAGTGTAGATGAAGCTCTGATACAGCTTAGGCAAATCAACTACAAATTTTTAATTTTTGATACTGATTGGCCTGGTTCTGAGCAGGAATCCATTCACACCACTATTAAATCGTTGCAATCAAATACCATTTGCATTGAGACAAATGAAGATGAGACAACTGAATTATCGCTCGTTCAAATTAAAGAACATACACAAAAAGAAAAACTTGCCTCTGCCGAGTAACCTCTCGAAAAATTACTATTGTTTGGTCAATCTATAACCGAATTGAAGTTTTCTCATTAATATACAAGTGCGTATTTTCGGGGATCAGATTAAATAATTCGATTACACAAGCATTAGACAGTTGTAGACAACCGGAACTGGATGGAGTTCCTAGATTTTGTTCATGATTGGTTCCATGAATGTAAACATATCGGTCGAATGTGTCTACTACTCCGCCCTGATTGACTCCTTTCTCTAAACCAGCAAGTCGTAAAATACGGCTGGTAATTAAATTCTTTTTTTGCTTCTCATCGCTACACTCACTTGCGATCGCTCCGATTGGAACTCTCCCCTCAAACACCATACCCGAAGGTTGCCCTTCGCCAATTTTTTGACACACTTCATGCAACCCCCAAGGGGTGCCGAGAGAACTTTCCACACAAGAAGGGGGTTGCTTAGAACTAGACATTTTATAAACTTTTAAGCTTCTTCCCTGAAAAAGATGCTCTAATTGCTGTTGATCAATATCTGCCAAAAGCAAATGTTCACTCGCTTGACATCCAAGAAAACTTAACTTCTCTTTATACACAGAATATAAATCATTAAAAACCATTGAAAAAATATAGAATCGGCATTGTAGGCGCAACTGGTGCAGTTGGCCAAGAAATTATCAACTTACTTGAAAAAAGGGAATTTCCAGTTGCTGAAGCAAGGTTACTTGCTTCCTCTCGTTCAGCAGGTCGGGAAATTCAGGCTTGCGGGAATCTAGAAGTCGTCCAGGAGACCACTCCTGAATCTTTTAAAAATTTGGATATTGCAATCTTCAGTGCTGGTTCCAGTAACACTCAGGAATTTGCAGACATAGCCCGTAGAAATGATTGTGTTGTCATCGACAACAGTTCGGCATTTCGAATGGAAAAAGATGTCCCCTTGGTAATTCCTGAGATTAATGGAGATGCACTGGAATCCCACAAGGGGATTATCGCAAATCCAAATTGTTCAACCGCGGTCGCTCTCATGGCCCTTTTCCCCCTCCATAAGAGATTTGGATTAAAGAGATTTTTTGCATCCACTTACCAAGCGGTCTCAGGAGCAGGTGCGGAAGGAGTCACCGAACTAGAGGATCAAGTTAAAAGTAAAATTACGGGACAAACTACAGAAGCAAAAAGTGATCCTGTGTTCCAACATCCAATTGCATTCAACCTAATACCACACATCGATGACTTTCGAGAAGATGGATATACCAAGGAGGAACTTAAGATGAGGAATGAAACCAAGAAAATTCTTGGTCTGCCCTCTCTCCAAGTTTCCTGTACTTGCGTGCGCGTTCCCGTGTACAGAGCACATTCGATATCAATTAATGCTGAATTCGATTCCCCCGTAAATGTTCCCGATGCCCGGACCGCTCTCGAAAATTTTAATGGAATTGAACTGTGGGACCTTCCAAATGCGTTGAGATACCCCATGCCAATAAATTATTCTGAAAAAGAACTTTGTGGAGTGGGTCGATTAAGGCTCGATCATGGATTTTCCAACGGATTGGCCTTATGGACCGTGGGAGACCAGTTATGGAAAGGGGCGGCATTAAATGCCGTACAGATCGCGGAAGAGCTAATTAATAGAAAATGTTTAAAAAATCTCTAATAGATCCATTTCGGCATTAGAAATGCTTAATCCACCGTATGGATCCTATTACAGCAAGCGGTGTATTTTCAATTGGTAAAGAATTATTAAGTAAGGCGGCAACTAGCTTGGCTCCTTCAGAACACGCGGATGGTTCCAAGTTCAGTGAAAAACTTGAAGGGAGTCAAAATGCATCCGTTGTTACAAGTGATCCAAGTCTTAGGCTTCAAAAATTAGAAGGAAGCTTAAAAGCGGATCTACTCAATGACCCCAAAACCGCCAGTTTCTTTCAACAGAACCAAAATAATAAAGTTTATCTTGAAAAAAGGGCGGACGGATCAGTTCAATTTCTCTCCTCCAATGGGCAGAGCTTAGTCTTGGAAGCAGATTCTCCCCACTGTTCAAAAGCGAACGAATTACTCGACCTCTGCTTTGAAAATAAATTCAACTTAACCGCAATGCGTCCCAATGCGGTTGCGTTTAATTCCTGATTTAAAATGAAGAATGACGATTCAAAAAAAAATCGTCAAAGTGCAGAAATTACTTCCAAACCACTTTCTGATTTTTTACTGATTGAAAGGATTAATCAGTGCCCAAAATTAGCTTCTCTTAAAAGTATCAATGAGACATTAAGCGAGTTACTTGATTCTGAAGATAGTTTTGTGAGTCAAATTGCGGAGGTGATTCGGTTAGACCCTTCCCTTACAACACGAGTTTTAGATTTGGTGAACTCGATATTCTTTGGCAGTAAAGAAGGACAAAGAATATCCGGGGTGGAAGAAGCATCGATTTTTTTGGGATTAAACAGAATAAAAGAACTTCTTGCTGCTACCCCAGTTATTGAGGAGATTGCCGAACTCGGTAAGAATGCATCATCCTTCCCTTGGATCAACTTTTGGAAGCATAGTATTGGCACGGCAATTATGACCCGTGAAATATTGTCACTGGCCGAGAAGAAATACGAAGACGAATCCGATTATGTAGCAGGCTTACTTCATAACCTGGGCAAACTGATCCTTGCCATTACCTTTCCTGATTTATTTCAAAAACTATGTTCTCAATCATTTCAAAATACTGATCATGTCATTGAGATTGAAAAAAAGATCATTGGCTGGGATCATGCTAAAATTGGAGCTTATTACCTTTGGAACCACCACATATCAGACGAAGTGGTGGAAGCAGTACACTGGCACAATAACCCGAAAGAATCGAAAGACCACAGCGATTTGGCATCTGCAATACAAATTGCTGATCTACTGACTTGCCAACTTGGAGTGCCGGGTATTGAAAATTGTCCCCCGGTAAAAGATAGTTATTTACAATCAGAGGGCTGGGCCATTCTTTTTGGCAAAAAAGAGGAGAATGAAATGAATGAGCTTACCCAAAATCTTGAATATACCCTGGAACGAGTTTCCAGAACCTTGCACGGGATTATTTAGACCTTACAGTCGGACCCATTGATCATCGCGAGCGGCCTTAGCCACTTTTAATGCACCAATCGCAACAAATGGCTTCACCTCTCTTGAAGAAATCGTTACCTCAGGGTCTTCATATCCATCATCTGCAAGTAAGCGCTGGAGTTCCTGGTCGATATTACGAATGCGACTCCCCCCTCCTGTCAGTATTATATTTTGCAGCAAGGAAAAAACGGACTGAGGAGATGCCATGGCAATGACTTTCTTGATCGATTCAAATACCTCCTGGAGTAATTGATTACAGGACTCTCCCACCTGCTTACCAATTTCAATCTTCCTTGGTTTCCCACCCACTGGAATTTTGACCCGTGCTCCGGACTCACTTTCTCCAGCATACGAGTAAGATTCCTTAAACTTACGAATCATGGATAAAGGCACTTCGACTTCTGGATATTCTTCACGAATTGCTTTATCCAAAAGCACATCGACTTCATTTCCAGCAAATGGAATACTTAATAAATCCTCGGGCTTTGGAAAATATCCTTGGACAATACAAAAATCAGTCGTCCCAGCACCAATATCCACAAACAACGAATTACTCACTGGATCGCGGTATTCTGGGTCCTGAAGTTTATCTTCGTCCCTCATTCCCAAAGCAGCTAAGAAAGGCTCCGGTATAAATAATATACCATCGAATGCTCCTTTGGCCGCCTTTTTAAGGTTTTCCTTTGCATCTGCATCTGCAACCGCAGGAATTCCAATTACACAGAGGACTTCTCGTTTATATTCCGGATCCACTTTACTGCGCAAGTATTTGAGGAATGATTGAGTTGCTTCTAAATCACTCACCACTCCATCGCTTAATGGATTGACCAAACGTAAATGAAGTTCATTCGCGATTGCATCATCCCCATGAAGCATCTTTGAATTACCCGGTAGAATTCCGGATAAAATTCCGTCTTCAGGATACCCCACCACAGTGGGAATTAAAGTGCCGGTATTTTCATCAGAACTCGGTTTAGAAAGCTTTGTAATAAAACAGGATTGCAGGGTTCCTAAATCTAAACCGACATGTAACTTCCTTTTCTTATCTCCGCTGGAAGCAAGATCATTTTCTCCAGAAGATTTAATTCCTGTTGGTTCGTTTTTAGTAGTTGATTCTGACATTTTGCAAAGGGATTAGTAAAGGGATGTAATATAACTAAATATTTTATATTTTTGGCAACGAAAACCTTCAGTTGTTAATAAATTTATAATTATTCTGAAGATAACAACTTATCAATCATCTCTTCAATTTCATCAAACTTCAGTCCCGTTCCAACCGGTGGGTCTAAGTCCGATTCTACATCCTGTTGGGGACTAATAACTTCCTCTTTATTTTCATCCTCGCTACTAATTCCCACCTCTTCTTCAATGGGTAATTCTTCAATGGGTTCGGGTTCTTGAGGCAAAGGAAGCTGCGTACTACCTAACTGACTTAAAAGAGTTTCCAACTTACTGGAAATCTTTTCAAATTTTTTCACCATTCCCGAAACTGAATCATTTACACGACTGGCCACACGAGCCTCAAAACGGGCCGCAAACAAGTCAAATGCAACAGCAAGTTCCTCCGCACGGGCGGATTCGTCATCAAACATTTCCTTGAGCTTGGCTTTTTTCTCTGCCGGTTCCAGGGAACTCGTTTTAGCCCAAGCAACCACAAGCAGTGGAATTTCATTTTTGAGAACATCAATCGCTCCATTTTCATCACCTACCAATCTCTTTACGCAGGCTCTCCGAAAACCGCCCTTCAATGCTTCCAATGGACTTCCGCTAGTACTCATATATATATCATTCGCTATCGAATCTGACCCTCTTGCACAACCTTATTCTAAACTAAGCTGTTCATTTTCCCACAAATTTGCCTTACTTAATAATTCATTCATTTGATCGGATTTAAAATTCAACTTCTCGATCAAAAAGCGCATAAAATCGGGGGCAATATCCGCCTCGAAAATGGGTCCCTCATTTAAATAACCAAACCTCCTTGCATGAAGTGCCTGTCGATCCATGCCCAGTTTATCCATCCACGACGGATTCCAACCCGATTCGCAGAAATTTAAATAATAAGATTCATCATGCCCGTATAATTTCTCTCCCACCAAAGGAAAGCCAATTGATTGTGCATGAACTCGAATTTGATGCTTTCTTCCCGTTTTGGTTACCACCGAAACAAAAGTGTAGCCCTCCGCACAATGTAGCGGACAAAAACGAGTCTCTGCTTTTTTCGAGGTTCTACTCTTTGCAGTCACTCGTTGTTTAACAAAGACCCTGCTATCCGGGTCGTTTCCAAGAAAACCAGCGACTTGTACCTCCTCCTTCATTTCCCCCTCCACAATCCCTAAGTAAGTCCTCTTTACCTTTTTTTCCTCCAGTGCCTTTTGCCACTGCCGCCCTGCAGCTTTAGTTTTCGCCATTACCACCACTCCGCTCGTCTCTCGATCCAATCTCCCCACTAAAAAGATTGTATCAATTCCTAACAACTCTCTTGTTGCTCCCACCAAACTTGACCAGGGACCGGATTTCGAGGGATGACAGACAAACCACCCCGGTTTATTGACTACTACAATGTCCTCATCCTCAAAGAGGATAGATTCTCGAAGGAGTTCTTCAGTGATTAATGGTGCATCTTTATTTTGGGTGGAAAATTTCATTCAAAATATATTTTAGATAATAAAATCATGGAAAATGGGGGGGATTTAAAAAAAAGGGAAACTTTTATTGGAAATAACAATTCCGGTGTGCCAAGTTAGAGATGTCCATCATGGACAATTAAAACTCAATAACCAAAAAAACATAACGCATATGAAGAACAATCTGATTCTCTCTGGTCTCCACTTCGATCTCAAAGACGGACACAAAAGCCTCGTCTCAGAAAAAATGGAAAAGATCTTTAAACACGAGGAGAAAATCATCCGTGCCCGTGTTGAATTGGAGCATGATTCTAAATCTTCTTCTCACAAAGACGAGTTTATTGCGAAAGGTCACCTGGAACTAAAAGGGACAACAATTACAATTTCAACTGCGAGCGATAATATTAACAAATCAATCGACGACCTGATAGAAAAACTGGATCGGGGATTACGAAGACGCTCTAGGCTACTACGGGTGAAACGAAAGCAAAGCTCGCTTCACGATCTTCGAGATGCTGCCTGACCTTTTGAATTCACTTTACCCCACAAAACGTCCGACATTTTTTTGTCGGGCGTTTTTTTTGGCCGTAATTGAATACTCTTAACAACTAGGCACAATAATAAGGCTGCACTCTGACCACGATCATTCGTAATGGGTCCACATTCGGAGGACAAGTACCGTCTTACCTTCTTTATCCACTTCGTAAACTAGGCGGTGCTGAATATTAATTCGTCTCGAATAAAAGCCCTGCAGGTCACCTTTCAGACTTTCAAAAGGAGGGGGATTTTGAAAAGGATCCACTCCCAAAATGGCAATCAGTCTCTGGGCGGATTCCTTTAAGTTACTCTTGGCCAATTTCTTCGCATCACGCTGAGCATGTCGGGAAAAAACAACCCTGTAATTATTCACCACTCAAGCTCGTCACTGGCTTGTTCAATCCCTTCCTCACTTGCCTGTTTGATCGAGTCGACCATGCCAGGAATGGCTTGAAGATGAAGGGTCTCCTGGATCGCCCGCCAATCACTCTCCGAAAGTAGAACCGCATTGGAACGCTTCCCGGTGATTTGAATAGGTTGGTGGGAATCATTGGCTTCATCAATGAGGGAATATAAATTCTTTCTAGCCTGAGTTGCGGAAATCGTAGTCATAACAGAAAAGCGTACGCATTTACGCACGCATTGTCAAATTAGATTACCTAAGTTTAGAAACTACGCACTCGGCGATTGTCTCTATGGATGCCAATTTCCCTAAGCCTTCATAGCCACAGGCAAGTTCTCCGACCACTGGTTCGATGATTTCCACTCCCCTGCCCTTTACAATTTCCAGATTCTTTTGCACCGCTTCATGCTCATACATTTTTCCATTCATTGCCGGGGCGAGCAGAACCGGAGCCTTGGTCGCCAAATAAATCGCACCCAATAAATCGGGGGCCAGGCCGTTGGCATAGTTCCCAACTTGTTGAGCAGTGGCAGGGGCGACCAGAAAGAGATCGATCTTATCCGCCAGTTCAATATGACCGGGTTGCCAGCCTTCTTCCTCCCAGAAGGAAGAGAGCACGGGATTTCGGGAAAGTGTACTCAAAGTAAGAGCAGAAATGAATTGGGTTGCAGATTCCGTCATCACCACATGCACATCTGCCCCTGACTTTCTCAATTCACTGGTCAAATCGGCTGCTTTGTAGGCCGCAATCGAACCAGACACCCCGAGGGCAATGGTTTTACCACTAAGTGGCGGACTAGTTTCTGTAGCAATCATGTTGAATAGGTGCTTATCTTAAATAAACGAAGATTCTTCGCAATCATGATTTAATCAAGGCTTTCCCCTTTTCAATCGAATTGAATTCATATAATAAGAAATAAATATGCAACCGCATCCCATTACAAAATACCGCCCATGGGGAACCATCGATCTGCCCGACCGGCAATGGCCGAGTAAAATAATCGACCGTATCCCCCAATGGTGCAGTGTTGACTTGCGCGACGGGAACCAGGCACTTCCCATCCCCATGGGAGTGAAAGAGAAGCTGGAACTTTTTGAGCTACTTTGTAATATCGGGTTCAAGCAGATCGAGATCGGATTTCCTTCTGCTGCACAGACAGAATTTGATTTTGCCCGTAAGTTAATTGATGACAAACTCGTCCCCGATGGAGTCGCCCTTCAGGTACTTACGCAGGCACGGGAACATTTGATTAAGCGTAGTTTTGAAAGTTTACAGGGTGCACAAAAAGCAATCCTACACCTCTACAATTCAACATCCCCTCTTCAACGCCGAGTGACATTTGGTAAATCGAAAGAAGAGATTAAAAATATCGCGGTGGAAGGAGTTAAACTGGTCAAAAAATATTTGTCCGAACTTTCGGATACTGAAGTACAACTTGAATATTCTCCTGAGAGTTTTTCCGATACCGAAGTGGAGTATTCACTCGAAGTATGTGAAGCGGTCATGGATGCATGGGAACCAACTGAACAGAACCCGATTATTCTCAATCTGCCCGCAACGGTTGAACTCTTCACTCCAAATGTTCATGCGGATCAGATCGAATGGTTCTGCCGGAATATGAAGGAGAGAAATAAGGCGATCATTAGTTTACATACTCATAATGACCGGGGGACCGGAACCGCGGCCACCGAACTTGGCTTACTCGCCGGTGCGGACCGGGTGGAAGGTACTCTATTTGGAAATGGAGAACGTACCGGCAACCTGGATATCGTGACCGTCGCCTTAAACATGTACGCTCAGGGTCTCCATCCGGAATTAAATTTTGAAAACTTGGACCAAATTAGAGAAGTCTATGAACAGACTACAGGTATGTCTGTGCATGACCGCCATCCCTATGCCGGGGATCTAGTTTTCACCGCCTTTTCCGGATCCCATCAGGATGCAATAAAAAAAGGAATGGATCTGCGAGAAAAACAGGACGACTCTGAGAATTCACATTGGCAAGTGCCCTACCTATCCATTGACCCGGGAGACCTCGGGCGTTCCTATGAGGAAATCATTCGTATAAACAGCCAAAGTGGAAAAGGTGGAGTTGCCTATGTCCTATCCCGCGAGTTTGGCCTCGACCTCCCCAAAGCCATGCATCCGGAAGTGGGTAATTTGATTAACGAAAAAGCTGACTCCGAATCCCGGGAACTACCGGCTAATGAAATTTATGCCATTTTCAAGGCGGAATTCCTGGAGAAAAACAAACCGCTTGAATTAATTTCTTTCGACTCCGGAAAAGAACATGGTAAAGAAGAGGTTTCCTGTTCCGCCGTGATCAAATTAAAGGGTGAACAGAAGGAAGTGAATGGTCGTGGCAACGGTCCCATCAATGCTTTCGTCAATGGACTCGAAGAAAACGGGCTTAAAGATTTTAAACTTACCGACTACCGCCAGCATTCAATCGGTGGTGGTTCGGCAACAGAATCCGCCGCCTTCGTTCAATTACAGACTAAGGTTGGACGCGTAGCTTATGGCTGTGGAATCAATTCGAGCATTGAAAAGAGTGGTTTGCTAGCCCTCGTTAACGCTTACAATCGGACAAGGTAATCAAATTCAATAGATTTCGAAAAAATCTATTTGCTTATTTAAATTAAAACAAGATAGGGTTTTATTTAATCCTTTTGCTTAGAAATTTATTTTGCCCAAATATTTTTTTCCCGCAAGCACTCCCACTTGCAGTTAGCTTTCTATTGCCCCAAATAAAGCCTTTATGCAGTACAACGATATGTTTCTTCATATTATTAAATCTGATAATTATTCCCGGGCAAACAACAGGTCGGGATAAGAGAGAAGAATCCGAGTCGTTTCGAAATTTTTTGGACGGGCCAGTTTCATTTAAAATACTGAGAGACAGTTCTGTTGATATCCTTAAAAGTTATTCTGAATTAAAAGGGCAAAGTAGTGCTCAATATATAGTTACCTCGATCTTTAAGTTCGGGATAAATCCATCAATAGCTATCGGATTAAATGATTCAGGAGAAAGCATTATTACCTCAGAATCGAACTCCCCTCATATTTCTATTATCATTCAAGCTAATAATGAACACAGCGACCTAAACGCCTGGGCATCTGCACAACAGAGAAATTGGGCTAACTCTCCAACTGGTGAACTTTTTTCAGCAGAAAAATTTGTTACCGACTCTGGATTCGATGGTATCTCTATAGTTCGGGAAAACGGATCTGAAAAGGACTTTTATATATCATTGAACCTCACTACCAAAGTATGGAGTGAGAAAAATTTAGAAATTACAAATAACCCAAAAACTTGGCTACAAGTTCAAATCTTTGGATTCAAGGATCCGCAAGAAGAAGGTGTATACTCAAGTGCTTTAAATATTGCCAAATCAATCCACTTTGATCCCAAAAAACTAGTCTTAATACAAAATTTAAAGCAGATAAAAACAGACTACCCAAAGGTAAATAATAATCCGATGAGAAAAATATCGGACGGTCCAGTTTCCTACAATATTCCAAGTAATATGAAAATCGAATTCAAGGATAGTTATTTTGAAATAGGTAAAATCACAAAGGTTCAACACAACCTTGAAATTAAATCTGAAGATTCATCCACAACTTTAATTGCTCATTCTGAAGCCCATTATCCCGATCTCGAAACTTGGGCAATCCATCAAAGTTCAACTTGGGAGAAATCCGAAAAAGGTCAGCTTTTCTTGGTTGAGGATTTCAAAAACAATTATGGGTTTAACGGAGTTTCTATAGTCAGGCAGGTAGGTACAACTCTCGATTTCTTCATCACAGTTGATTTAACAACACCAGAGTGGAAAAATAGACATTCAACATCTACAAACGGAAACGATAGTGCGTGGTTAAAAGTACAAATCGTTGGATTTTACGACCCGATCCATCAAGGTGTTTTTCCAACCGCCATGGAAATGGCAAAATCTTTAAATTTTGAAAATGATCAAATCGAATCACACGATAGCAATTTTGAAATTAAAGAAATTAGCATTCCATTATTCGCGGAAAATAATCAAACGATATCAGATGGTCCCATTACATTCTCAGTTCCGTATGATATAACAGTTGATTTTATAAAAACATTCGTCGGCCAGGATATAAATTCTAAAGGTCTTTATAATCTTTCTAATGAATCATCAAATTCCTTTATCACACTAAGTGCGTATTCAGAAAAAATATACCCCGACCTTAATAATTGGGCTTTTCATACGATAAAAACTTTGAATCGTGATTCAGAGACTACTTCTGTTTCTTCAGGAAAATTTAGGACCCAAAATGGATTTCCATGTATTTTTATTAAACGGGAAACTTTAAATTCCCAGGATTGTTATATCTCATTGGATCTAACCACTGAAAAATGGAGAACAAAATTACCCCAATCAATAAACACATGGCTTAGGGCAGAAATAAAAACAAGAAATAACTCTCTTAGTAGTACCTTGTATGAAACCGCTCTAAATATTTCAAATTCATTACAATATAACGAGGCAGGAAATCAACCCCTCCCAAAATTCTTGGAAATTTCTTCTAATACTCTTTTTAAATCTCCAGAAATTTTACCACTTTGGTTCAAATCAAAATGGTTTGGTGTTTTTTACCAAGATCAAAACAAATGGATTTATCATGAGTTTATGGGATGGTTGTATCCGACAGAAATATCTATTTCAGAAGGTTGGTTTTGGAATGAAGCTTTCAACTGGCTCTGGACTTCAAGTAAGACATTTCCCTATTTTTATAGTCCCGAATATTCTGCCTGGCTTTTCTTCGACGAGAATTTCAAAGAACAAAATATCTTTTTTAATTCAAAATCAAATCAATGGGAAGAAGCAGATATACTTCAAAAAATCATGCGCGATTATGCGGGAGATGAAAGTCTAACAATAATCAAAATAATGAAATCTAGCTTAAGCGAGAATGAAAAACTCAATGGTGTAGCAAGAGTTATTCTCTATGGGAATTAAACGATGAGAAAAATCTTTTTTCTATTTTGGATTTGTAGTTACCTCATTACAATTAGGGCGGAAATTAAATCAATCTCGGAAAGTCTCAATCAGCTGACAGAGCGGATTGATAAGCTTAACCGTACTTACATGTCTATCGATGAGAAGATTGAGATAATTATCGTGAAAAGGAACGAAGAACGCCTGGAATTAAAAAAGTCAGAAATAAATACACTGAAAGATGATCTTATTATTAAGAAAAAAAACAAAATAAAGGAAAGTTTAAAAAATGAATTAAATCTTTATTTTGGTTTTTTATTACCAAAAAACTCAACATTTCGAAACTACGGAATCCACTTTGAACATGGCAGTCAATTTGAACTGGAATATGCAAGACGCTTTGGTTCCTTTTCACTGGGTACTTCTGTTTCCGGAAAGTTTTTTGGAAATGACAAGATTGTTGGTATTCCAATGGTTGGCGAAATGCTTACCGCGGGTGAAAATAAAGCATTTATGACTACCTTACTTGCCGGATGGAAGACTCATTTAAACGACACCGTCTTCATTAATGGAAAAATATCTGTTGGTCTTGCATTCACTAATCAAAACTTACGTATCCTTACTAATTCAATTGCCCAAAGTGATACTTCTTTTTACTATTCATCGTTAATTGGAATTGGTCTGCAATGGACAAACGTTGTTAATACAAATTTATACTATCAGTACGATGGATATGAATCTAAGGGAAATTTCGGCGATCAGTCATTTCATCAAATAGGCCTGAGTTTAGGGATGAATTATTGATTTGCTTTAAATATCCTGAAGGGCATTTCATTGAATGAGCAAATTTTCATTCATGTCCCAATCTAAAAACAAATCACCAAGTTCCACCCTGGAAGGTGTTCTTGAGCGAATTACTTTCTACAATGAAGAAAATGGTTTTCTGATTGGTAAACTTCGGGAGAATGATAAAAGTGTCGAAATTGCGGTTGTTGGAAAAGCACCGCAAATTCAATGTGGAGAAACTTTAGTACTGGAAGGGAATTGGTCCAACCACCCGAAGCACGGGAAACAATTCTCTTTTCAAAAATTTGAAAGTAAATTGCCTGCATCTGCCTATGGAATTAGAAAATATTTAGGTAGTGGGTTGGTTCATGGAATTGGGAAGACTTATGCCAATAAAATTGTCGATCATTTTGGAGCGGATACATTAAAGGTGATTTCTGAAGATTCGGGCCGACTCCGAGAAATTCCGGGGATTGGTTCCAAAAGAGTGAAGGGAATTAAAGAGGCATGGGCCGAGCAAAAAGCCATCCGTGAAGTTATGATGTTCCTTCAGACATATGGAGTAACAGACGCCCTGTGCCTGCGCTTGGTTCGGAAATATGGAGATAATACCAAGTCCGTGTTGGAAAACGATCCCTACCGGATAATCCGAGATGTAAAGGGAATTGGATTTAAAACTGCGGATAAAATTGCCCTGAATCTTGGCTTATCAAGTAACGGCCCCGAAAGAATCGAGGCGGGCATTCTTCATACTCAGCAGGAAGCCGAGGATGAAGGGCATACCCATATGGAACGCAGGGAGATTGCATTACAGGCCAGTACTTTACTGGAAGCCCAGGCAGGTGAGGTGGAAAATAGAATTCAATCGTTGTTGGCTAATGGAGAATTAGTTACTACCCATCCAGACTGGTTGCAGTTCCCTTCTTCCTCGAAAGCCGAGCAGAGTATTGCCAAGGCACTCAAAGCCAGTCTGAAAACGCAGTCATCTCTTCCCAGTATATTAATTGATAAAGCAGTCGAATGGGCGCAAGCAAAGGCTGGTTTTTCATTCGCAGACGCCCAAAGCGAAGGAATTCGAAATGCACTGTCTTCAAAAGTAGCCATTTTGACCGGTGGACCGGGAACGGGAAAAACCACTATTCTTCGGGCAATTGTATCGATATTAAAAGCGAAGAAGGCAAAGGTTCTGTTAGCGGCTCCGACCGGCCGTGCGGCGAGAAGAATGGCTGAGAGTGCATCTCACATGGCACAAACAGTTCATCGTTTATTAAAATTTGATCCCGCCCATGGTGGCTTCACAGTCAACGAAAGAGCACCCCTGGTTTGCGATTTCCTGATCATGGATGAAACCAGCATGTTAGATATTCGCTTGGCGGCAGCTCTTTTTCGCTCCGTTCCTGCTCATGCCCATGTGCTCTTGGTGGGGGATGCCGATCAACTTCCTTCGGTTGGATCTGGTAATGTTCTTAAAGATCTCATTGAGTGCGAATTATTTTCTGTTACTCGTTTACAAGTTACCTTTCGCCAGGCAGAAAACAGCGGTATTGTTGAATTGGCACACGGTATCCTTTGTGGAAAGTGCTCACTTCCCACGCCAATTGATTCCCCGGAAGAGATAAACCCCGGGCAGGATGTTACCTTTATTCGAGCGATTACTCCTGAGCTTTGTATTGAAGCAGTAACCAAGCTTTGCCGTCAAATTCTGCCCAGGAAATTGTCCATTAACCCAAATCAAGACGTACAGGTTCTTGCTCCGCTTCATCGAGGAATTGCCGGGATCGGAAATTTAAATGATCAGATTCGAGATTCACTCAATCCCCATGGTGCCTCCCACAGCATGGGCTCTACTCTTTTTCGTGAAGGGGACAAAGTCATTCAAACTCGAAATAACTATGACAAAGATGTCTTTAATGGGGATATGGGAATCATTGATTCCGTAGACTCAATTAATGGAAAGATCGAAATTCTATTCGAAGGAAAAAGAATTATTTACGAACGCATGGAAATTGCCGACCTCCAGCCTGCCTATGCAATTTCTGTCCATAAAAGTCAGGGAAGTGAATATCCCATTGTGATCTTCCCTCTCCTCAAGCAACACTTTATGATGCTCCAACGAAATCTGGTCTATACTGGTCTTACTCGGGCCAAGAAAAAAGTCATATTTGTGGGTGACCCGGCTGCCTATTCCATGGCAATTCGAAATGATAAAACATTAGTCAGACAGACTGACCTGGTAAGGAAATTAACAAAAATAGAAACATAATCTGTTTCTTAAATCGAAAACCAAGAAGTTCCCAGAAAATCAAAGAACTACAGTCACTCACTGAGAAAAGTAGAGGATTTCGCCACCCCTGTACTGCAATAAACAGTATGACAATAAACTTTTGCTAACTTACAAAACTATCCTGGCAAGACGAAGAATGGAAGGTCTGGGTCAATAATTCCCAAGCAGTTCAACAAAACGGAGCAACATGTAATAGAAAGAAACAATGATCCCTATTCCGAATATGCCGAAGAATAGTACATCGAATAACTTTTTGGCGATTGCTCCATCCAAAAACTTAGGCTGCTTTTCCATCGAACCCACCATTACGATTACCCAAACAATAAGAGCAAAAACGGGCATTGTTATCATAAACCAATCAAATTCAGAAGTCATTGCAACCATTTTGCCAAGGATTGCGAGCAAGTCAAGAGAGGGGTTGATAAAATATCATATTATTTTAACTTTGATTTCTTATCATCTATTTTTCCATGAACAAACTCTCTCTCAAAACAAATAAACAACACACTCTTGTTCAACATATTGTATGTTTTAAATTTCTTACAAATACATCCTCTGATCAAGTGAAACTGCTCGAACAATCTTTTTTTGCACTGCAGGATAAAATCCCCGGTGTGCTCAAAATCGATGGGGGAGAAAATAACAGTCCGGAAAACTTAAATAAAGGACTAACCCATTGCTTTATTATTACTTTTGAAGATGAAGATGCCCGGGCAAACTACCTACCCCATCCGAAACATCAGGAATTTGTTGATCAACTTAAACCAATACTGGAAGATGTATTGGTAATTGATTTTAACTCTCAAAATTAATCGACATCCAAAATTTACTTTTAGGGATCTTGTCTATTATGGCTTGACCGACACAGTACCTGTTTTTTTTCTGATCTTATGAAACTGTTTCCATTTAATTCCCCTACCTTACTAAACGCCTGCTTTTGTATTTCTGGGTTGTTTGCAATTCTGTCCTCTTGCTTGGCGGATGTAAAAACTCCTGCAATCATTGGAGACAACATGGTCCTTCAACAGAACCATAAAAACCCGATTTGGGGATGGGCCGATGCAGGGGAAACGATAAAAATTTCAATTGCGGGGCAAAACCATACTACAAAAGCGGATGCAAAAGGAAATTGGAAGGTCAAATTAGACCCAATGAAAGCATCTTCGGATGCAAAGACTTTAAAGATAAATAATGTAAAATATAACAATATTCTCGTGGGTGAAGTTTGGCTTTGTTCCGGTCAATCCAACATGGGATGGGGTCTCGGAAATTCTGATGATGCCGACCTTGAAGTAATGACTGCAAACTACCCCAATCTTCGCCTAATCAGCATACCGCAAATAGGAACACAGGAAGCCCAAAAAGACTTTAACGGGCAATGGGAAGCCACCACCCCGGACATTGCTAAGAATTTTTCTGCGGTGGGATACCTGTTCGGTCGACGTTTACATCAGGCATTAGGGATTCCTGTTGGTCTGATTGATAACGCGTGGGGCGGTTCAGCCTGCGAGGCATGGATTCCCAGGGACAGATTGAACAAGCTAGCAGTCGCAAATCCCTACATGAAACAATGGGAAGAGACTGAAGCAACCTTTGATTACGACAAACTCCTGGCCAGTTACGAAGCAAAACTCAAGGTGTGGCAAGAAAAGGCCCAAGCCGCACGCAAACTGGGCAAGCCCCAGCCTTCTGGCCGTCCCCGTGCCCCTCGCAACCAACTCACCGGACAACACCGACCTGCCAATCTCTACAATGGCGTTCTAAATCCAATTATTGGCTACGGTATAAAAGGAGCAATCTGGTACCAGGGTGAAAGCAATGGTAGGCGCGGACACGCCTACCGCGAGGTATTTCCATTGATGATTCAGTCCTGGAGAGATGCATGGAACCAAGGAGATTTCTCCTTCTACTGGGTCCAATTGGCGGATTTTATGAACGAGGTTCCCGAACCCCCCACCGAGCAGACCTGGCCCGAATTACGAGAAGCTCAGACATTGACCCTCGATAAACTGAAAAATGTCGGAGAAGCCGTAATCATAGACGTCGGAGAAGGACGGGACATTCATCCACGCAATAAACAAATTGTGGCCAACCGGCTCGTTCGTAATGCTCTACACAAAGACTACGGGATAGAAATCGCCTGTCAAAGTCCGCGCTACCAATCAATGGAAATCAAGGGGAACAAAATGATTATTACTCTTGGTGATGTCGGGCAGGGACTTTATTGCTTTGATGTGCGTGAACCTGTTGGCTTTGCAATTTGTGGAAAGGACAAGAAATTCGTGTGGGCTCAAGCAAAGCTCCTGGGTAAGAACCAAGTGGAAGTCTGGGCAGAAGGAATCGAAAATCCTATCGCGGCCCGATACGCCTGGGCAGACAACCCAGTTTGTAATCTCTACCGCAAAGACGGTTCGGTCACTCTTCCGGTTACTCCCTTCCGAACCGATGACTTTCCCATGATCACCAAGGGGCAGTAAGCCCCCCCTTCTGTCCACCATGAAGTCACTTGCGTTCGGCTTGCCTCTTCTCACCATCGCTCTATTTACCTATGGAAAGGCTCAACTGAACGAGATACTGGGTCCGAAAAATGGCCTCCATTCCCCCTTCGGAGTTGCATTTGATGACAGGGGTAATACCTACATTGCTGAATATGAAGGGGGACGAATCCTCAAACTCGATAAAAAAGGGAAACTTCAAACCTTATCTGGTAATGGGAAAAAAGGGTATGCCGGGGATGGACTTTCAGCGGACAAAGGAATGTACAGTAGCATGCACAACCTGGCATGGGCTTCGAATAATTTTCTATACATATCTGATACCCATAACAACTTGGTTCGTAAAATTAACGGCAATAACAACCGACTATCCACCCTTGCTGGAACTCCAAACCAAAAGGGCTTTTCCGGAGACAATGGACTAGCAGAGAAAGCAAAGCTAGATACGCCCATTTCCATCAGCCTAACGCCTGATGAGAAAACGCTGCTCATTGCGGATATCCGAAATCGGCGAATCCGAGCGGTCGATCTCAATTCCGGAATAATTCGCACCATCGCAGGCAACGGCCAAAAAGGAAAACCCGTTGACGGCAAACTCACCTTGGAACAACCATTGATGGACCCGAGAGCCGCGGTCATGGATGACGAGGGTAATCTATTCGTTCTTGAACGAAGTGGTAACGCCCTGCGAGTCGTCCATCCAGATGGAAAAATTTACACATTGGCAGGAACCGGTAAAAAAGGTCAGCGGGACGGCCCAGCCTTACAAGCTACTTTCAATGGACCGAAACACCTTTGCCTAGATGCAAAAGGACGAATCATTATTGCAGATGACAATAATCACCTGGTTCGCCTATTCGATCCGAAAACTAAATCCGTTTCTACGATACTTGGTGGCCAAGCCAAACCCAAGACCACACTTAATCGGCCACACGGAGTGGCTCTTGCTCCTGACGGAAGCCTGTGGGTCTGTGACAGTTGGAATAACCGGGTGCTGACCCTTACGAATTACTAATTATGAATACAATCACCAAAATCTTACTCCTCTGTGTTCTAGGAGTTCCTCTTGTCCATGCCTCTGATTTGCCCAACATCCTCTGGATCACAAGTGAGGACAACGGCCCTCATCTCCGATGCTACGGAGATAAATACGCCACCACGCCCAACCTCGACGCACTTGCAAAGAAAGGAATGATCTACACCCGGGCCATTTCCAACGCACCGGTATGCGCCCCCGCCCGAACCACTATCATTTCAGGAATGTATCCCACTTCGACCGGATCCGAGCATATGCGCAGCATGGCCAAGCTACCATCCAGCTTTAAAATGTATCCGTCCTATCTCAGAGAACTGGGTTATTATTGCACAAATAATTCAAAGGAAGATTATAACCTAATGAAAGAGGGAGAGGTTTGGGATGAGAGTGGTCGCAAAGCAAATTGGGAAAATCGCCCGTCCAAAGATAAGCCTTTTTTTGCCATTTATAACTTTACGGTTTCTCATGAAAGCCAAATTCGCAAGCGCCCCCATTCCCAGGTCCATGATCCCTTAAAAGTTAGAGTCCCCGCTTATCATCCCGACCATCCGGAAGTACGAAAAGACTGGGCACAATACTATGATAAAATCACCGAGATGGATAAAATGGTGGGAGCTAAACTCAAGACCCTTAAAGACCAGGGATTAGCTGAGGATACCATCATATTCTACTACGGCGACCATGGCTCGGGCATGCCTCGAAGCAAACGCTGGCCTTTTTTCTCGGGTCTCAATGTCCCCCTAATTGTCCATGTGCCAGAAAAATGGAAACACCTTGCCTCTTCCGATTACAAGGCTGGTGGAAGTATCGATCGGCGGGTCGGATTTGTCGATCTCGCCCCCACCCTGCTAAGCATTGCCGGAAAAAAGCCTCCCGCTCATATGCAGGGTCATGCCTTTATGGGAAAGTATGAAACTACCGAACAGCAATATGGTTACGGATTCCGGGGACGCATGGACGAACGCTACGACATGGTTCGCTCCGTAGTGGGTGAGCGTTATATCTACATCCGCAATTATATGCCCCATAAACCGTACGGTCAGCACGTCTCTTACATGTTCCAGACCACCACCACACAAGTTTGGAAAAAACTCTTCGAAAAAGGAAAATTAAATAAAGCACAAAGCCATTTTTGGAAGACCAAACCAGCTGAAGAACTTTATGACTTACAAAAAGACCCGGATGAAGTCACCAATTTAGCCCAGTCTCAAGAACATGCTGCTATTCTTAAAAAAATGAGAAAAGCACATTTTTCTCATATCCGAAAAATTCGTGATGTCGGCTTTCTTCCCGAAGGGGAAATTCATTCCCGCTCAATAGGCTCAACCCCCTATGAAATTGCCCGTGATTCGAACAAATATCCTTTTGAAAAAATTATTTCCGCTGCCGAGCTTGCCACCTCACTTAAAAAGAAAGACCTTCCCGAAATTGCTCAACTCCTGATGGATAATGACTCAGCTGTTCGATACTGGGGTGCCATTGGACTCCTCACTCATAAAAAAGCAGGAACTCAGGCATTTACTAAAGAACTACTCAATGCACTGAATGATAAATCGCCCTATGTTCAAGTAACTGCAGCCGAAGCTCTCGGTAGATTTGGGACTAAGGAGGAACAGATTCTTGCCGTTAACACCTTGGGCAAACTGGCAGACCCTGTAAAGAATGGCTGCTTTCCCTCGATGCTTGCTATGAATGCAATTGATCATTTGGACAATAAAGCCAAATCCCTCCTCTCCCTAATAAAATCAATGCCCCGAACTCCTGAAGGAGTAGATAAACGCTTTCAGGGTTATGTTGGACGTCTTGTTGACACCACAGTTACCCAACTCGAAGGAAAATAATATGTTTCATTCAAAACTCATTCCGTTCATCTTCCTTCTCACCGTACCATTTGCATTCGCAAAGACTAATATTATTTTCATTATGGCCGATGATCTTGGCTATGGTGACCTTGGGTGTTTTGGCCAAGAACTGATCAAGACTCCAGAGCTCGACAAAATGGCGAAAGAGGGAATGAAATTTACCCGCTTTTATGCCGGATCCACAGTATGCGCACCGTCGAGAAGCGTCTTAATGACTGGTCAGCACATGGGACACACCCATGTCCGGGGAAACGCGGGCGGAGATATGATGCGACAAAGCCTACGCGATGTGGATATAACCGTCGCAGAAAAATTAAAGGAAGCGGGATACAAAACCGCATTGATTGGCAAGTGGGGATTAGGAGAGATGAACCAACCGGGTCATCCCCTAAAGCAAGGTTTTGATTATTTCTATGGCTACCTCAATCAGGTTCACGCTCATAATTTCTATCCTGAATTTCTTTGGCGTAATCTCAAAAAGCATAAACTTTCCAATATCGTAAAACCGGTATCAACCGAGTCGAGGGCAGGCTTTATAGGGGGAGCCGCCACCAAGCGGGTGGAATATTCTCATGATCTTTTTGCACAGGAAGCTCTCAGTTGGATAGACAAAAATAAAAATGATCCATTTTTTCTCTACCTGTCCCTTACTATTCCTCACGCAAATAATGAAGGTAGCCGAATGTTTGGAGATGGTGCCGAAGTACCAGATTATGGAATATACGAAAAATTGGACTGGCCCAAACAGGACAAAGGACAAGCCGCAATGATTACGCGAATGGACAAAGATATTGGACGGATTCTGAATTTGCTAACAAAACTAAAAATTGCCGATAACACATTAGTCATATTCACATCGGATAATGGCCCTCACAATGAAGCAAAGCATAACCCCGAACGGTTCAACCCATCTGGACCACTACGGGGAATGAAAAGAACCCTGACCGAAGGGGGTATACGCGTGCCCACAATTGCTTGGTGGCCGAACACCGTGGCCAAGAACTCAGTATCTGAACAACCCTTCTATTTTGGAGACCTCATGGGTACCGCTTGCGAAATAGCAGGCGCCTCAAAACCTGAAGTTTTAGATAGTGTATCTTTTCTGCCAACCCTGAAAACAGATTCCAATAAACAATTAAAGCACAGGTATCTCTATTGGGAATTCTATGAACGTACCTTCCGTCAGGCCGTTGTCATGGAAGAATGGAAACTCATTCGTTCAGATATGGACGATTTAAAGATCGAACTTTATGACTTATCAAATGATATCCATGAGGATAAAAATATTGCATCCGAGCATCCTGCCTTGGCTCAAAGATTAATCTCCTACATGGAAGAAGCTCATACCCCGCACCCGAATTGGAAAACGCCCCGGACGGCTCAGAAATAAGGTCTATTTCGCGGGGAGCAATGCCCCATCTTTCATGCCGTGAATAATTTTTTTGTCTGCAGGACAAAAAGTGGCCAATGAACCACTCCATTTTACCTGCTCGCCAATTACAAAAAAATAAGGCGATAACCTTAGCCTTCCACGCATCGGGACAATCTCTGCTTCATGATCAAAAACAGGGTGTTCCAAAAGTACAGGTTTATGAAATTCCTGCAGGACAGAGACGGGGGAAGGAAAGGATTTTACTGCATCGGAAAGAGACTGCCCCCACTCTTCCCCAGAGACATCATCCCCAATGACCACACTTCTTGCCCCCCATGCGGTTTCATGAAATCCACTCGCCTTAATCACTAATGACCTTTCTTTCTTCGAAGCCCCGCTCAACTCACTCCAATTCCCCAAACGCTTCCCCTGGACTAGCGGACCATCCACAGTAGCACCCGGGGGTATTGGAGCCGGATCAAGAACCCAGGTTTTAGGAATAACGCCCTGAAGAAGGGCTAATTCCTTCTTATTTAAATTCTCCTGCCAAAACTCCTGCAATCGATGATGGTGGAAAAGGGCCAGAGATAATTTCTCTTCCTGAAAGGGACGCATGGGAGGAGTGACCACCAATTTTTCTTCCTCCACTAACCTTGCCAACTCTTTCATTTCGGGGACCTGTTCATAATCAAACAACTCCCAAAAACGATACAGTAAATCGATTTTCTCATTTTCCAGGAAAACTCCTGAATCCCTCATTTGAAGATCACTGGGTGCACAAACCACAATCCAATAACCAAGGGAACGGAGACTCTCTGCAAGCCATTCCATTTCGGGTAAATAAGTCTCTGCCTCTTCACTCACGGCAATTGCAAATTTAGATTCTCCCTGTTTTGTCCCAGGACAAGCCTCCATTAATGCTTCGCCAAAAGAATTAATCATTTCCGAGCTATTCCTTCCGAAATAAATCTGATTTAAAAATGCGGTCAGTCCGATTCCACCTGGAACGGCATCCCATTCCGTCAAAGCAAGTCCATCTTGAGTTGGTAATAAATCGGGCCGCAATACAGCAGGCATTGAACCCAAAACCGACTTTGAAGTAGAATGCTCGACTAACCACTTGGGTTTTCCCACATCATAATAGTCAGCAACCCAAGGCACTTTTAAATCCTCATTCCTCAAAATCTTCTGACCATTCTTCGACTTTACATACAGTTTTTCAATTGCCTGGTAAAAAGAGAATGCAGCTTGCCCAAGGGCTTCAATCTCAACTTGTGCAGATTCTAAAATCGACCAATACTGGGGAGACCACTTCCAAGTTTTCCCAGCAAACAAAGGATTTTTTTGATGCAATTCAATGTCGTCCCAACTCAGGTCAGGTGATTCCATTAATCCTCGACCTGTATATCTTTATTTCTCTGCCTGGGGCACCCGGCACGTAACCAACCGTTTACAAAAGGATCCAACTCTCCATCCATTACCGCCTGCACTCCCGAAGTTTCCACACCGGTACGTAAATCCTTTACCATTTGATAGGGTTGAAATACATAGCTTCGGATTTGATTCCCCCACCCCATTTCTCCTTTCGAACCGTAAAATTTTTCCATCTCCACCCGCTTTTCATCCTGCTCCTTTTCATAGATCCGGGATTTCAGGACCCTCATCGCAGTTTGTTTATTCTTTAACTGTGAACGTTCATTCTGGCATTGAACTACAATATTGGTGGGCAAGTGAGTTAAGCGGACTGCGGAATCAGTCTTATTTACATGCTGACCTCCCTTACCACTTGAGCGGTAGGTATCAATTCGAAGGTCATCATCCGGAATGTCCATATCCACATCATCATCCTCCATCTCGGCAATTACATCCACAGAACAAAAGGAGGTGTGCCTTCTTTTATTGGAATCAAACGGACTAATTCGGACCAATCGATGAACACCTCGCTCCGCCTTTGCATATCCATAGGCGTGCAAACCCTCCATCTTGATTGAACAACGACTTACCCCCGCTTCTTCACCGGGCTGAAGATCTTGTAGCTCCACCTTAAATCCACGCCGCTCAGCCCATCGCATATACATTCTCATTAGCATATCAGCCCAATCGCACGACTCAGTCCCTCCTGCACCGGCATGAATACTCAACAAGGCAGGTCGGTCGTCAAATGGCTCACCCAAAAAGCTCGCCACTTCTAAATCCTCGACCTTGCTCAGTAATGCCTCGAGGGTACTCATAAATTCACTCTCCATTTCCTGGTCATTCTCGTCCTCATCACATAATTCAGCGAGGGCATCCAAATCGTCGACTTGGACTCGGAACGATTCAATTTTCTCAACTGTCTGCTTAAGTCGGTTGGCTTCTGAACTGACTCGTTTTGCCTCGGTTTGGTCATCCCAAAATGTGGGGGAGGACATAAGTTCCTCCAGTTCAAGGATGGCTTTCTTCTTCTCATCGCAATCAAGAAACTTCCAAAGGTGCCTCGTCTTTTTGATCAGTTCTTGCAGGCGGGATTTATCATCAGGTAAAATCATAAGTTACAGGATTTGTTTTAAACCGAAAAGTCAAGCCCCTCAGGTACATCTAAGTGTAGTCCACACTCCCGACCATGCCCCCCATGCCTTGAATCTTCAGCTGATTTCGAGGGATCAATTTTTTGAGTGCTATGATGATCGCCAACCGAGTCATATCCCATTCCTTCGAGCGGATGATAAGGGAGATTATTTTGGGGCAAGTATTGGTAGGTCTTTCGATCGTCCCAGTCCAGTATTGGATAAAATTTTAAAACACCACCCTGATTTTCGATAAAGGGCCTCTTTTCACGATCTGAAGATTGCGCTCTTCGTAACCCGGAAAGCCAAACCGTTGCACCTAATTCTTTCAAGGCGCGCTCCATGGGTTCTTTTTTATTAATGAAATTGTATTTTTTCATTTCATCCTTCCCCTGCTCCCACAACTTACCAAATTTTACCTCTTGAAAGGAGGGGGTTAATGGAGAGGAGAAGATTCGAGGATGAAAATCCAATTTTTTCTGCAAAGTTTGTGCATATTGATAAGTTTCTTGAAATAAATAACCGGTATCCACAAAAATAACCGGTATTTCCTTACTTACCTGCAAGACAAGATTCAGCATTACAGAACTCTGCAGTCCAAAGCTGGTCGACAGGACAACCCCTGCACCAAACCGCTCCCATGCCCAAGCAATCCTTTCTTGAGCAGAAAGGGCTTTCATTTCAATATCGAATACCGATAATTCTTTGTCAGACAGATTCATTCAAAATACAAAATTTGCATAATGACAAAATAATCCAATTTAGTAAAGAATAGGCTGAGTCATAAAGTGAATGATTTTGATTCGCACTTTTAATAATATTTCTATTAGATTTACCCGTGGAAGATATTGTACAGTTACTAAATCGAAGGCCGGAATTAAAAGTTTGCCGAGATGACATCCAATCTGCCTGCCAACTCCTCCTCGATTGTTTTCGTTCCGGTAATCAAGTCCTGCTCTGTGGAAATGGAGGAAGTGCAGCCGACTGTGAACATATTGCCGGCGAATTAGTGAAACGATTCTCCCGACCACGCCCATTAGGCAAAGAACTCGCAGAAAAACTGGGCCCGGACCTGGCCCAAAACCTGCACGGTGCCCTCCCCGCATTATCCCTGCCCTCCATGGTCGGGTTTACCACTGCTTTTGTAAATGACGATGAACCAGAGTACGCCTTTGCCCAGCAGGTGGTAGCCTTTGGCAAACCGGGAGACATCCTTCTTGGGATCAGTACATCAGGAAATTCCCGAAATATTGTTCATGCAGTAAAAGCGGCTAATGCCCTTGGACTTCATACCATTGGACTCACTGGTGAATCAGGTGGTGAATTGTCCACCGTCTGCAAACTTTGCATCCAAGCACCAGCAACCGAAGTGCCCCGGGTGCAAGAACTTCATCTTCCGATCTATCATACTCTTTGCCAGGTGGTGGAAGATACTCTCTTCCCCTAATTATGAGCAAATCGATTGATTTGCAAAGTCGCCTACCTAAAAGTCTGGCCGACCTTTCCCGTTCAATCGCCACTTTGATTCAAAAAAAAGGCGGCCACTTTCTCCTTGTGGGCGGAACGGTTCGTGACCTGTTTATCCAAGAAACTCCCCTCGAACTCGATGCCGAAGTACGCGGTCTCAGTACCGAACAACTCATTGATTGTCTCCGCCCCCACTATCCGACCGATCAGGTAGGCAAATCTTTCGGGGTGCTCAAACTGAAGGGAATTCCGGTGGAAATTGCCCTTCCTCGAACCGAGATTAAAACGGGCTCTGGACATAAGGGATTTTCAATCGAGGTCGACCCACACTTACCTTTTGAACAAGCGGCTTTGCGGAGAGACTTTACGATCAATGCAATGGGACTCGATCCATTAACCGGAGAAATCAAAGATCCATTTCGGGGGGAATATGACCTGAAAGAAAAAATCCTTCGTCATGTAAGTACTGCCTTTTCGGAAGACCCACTCCGTGTACTGCGGGGTATGCAGTTCGCCGCTCGCTTTTCTCTTCAAGCCAATTCCGATACAATTGAACTCTGTCAAAAAATCGAATTGGAAGGCCTGGCCTCGGAAAGAATTTTTGGAGAATGGAAAAAGCTCATTATTCAGGGGGGCTCGATTTCCAAGGGTCTGAATTTTCTCCGACAAACTAAATGGCTTCGCTTCTTTCCAGAATTGCAGGCTATGGTTGATTGTCCACAGGACCCAACGTGGCACCCCGAGGGAGATGTCTGGACCCACACACTGCATTGCCTCGATGCATTTGCCAAAAAGCGAATGGGTGAGGAATGGGAAGACCTCGTGGTGGGACTAGCGGTTCTTTGTCACGATATTGGCAAACCATTAACTACCAAGATCGGTGAGGATGGAAGGATACGTTCTCCTAAGCACGAGCCCTTGGGCGAAGAACCGACCCGAAACTTCCTCTCCCGAATGACCAATCAAAATGACCTGATTGAGCAGGTCGTCCCACTAGTGAGAAGACACCTGGCCCCCCGTACATTCTACAATGATCAGGCAAGCGACGGAGCGATTCGCAGACTGGCCCGCCAGGTGATTCGGATCGACCGTTTAGTTCGAGTCGCCGATGCAGATATTTCAGGCAGACCACCAAGAGAAGATACTTTCCCCGAAGGCCCATGGCTGTTGAAACGGTCGGAGGAGTTAAAAGTCAAAGATTCCGCCCCACAATCTATCATTATGGGAAGGCACCTAATCGAACGAGGACTCACTCCGAGCCCTGATTTTTCCCGTATTCTCGAAAAATGCTTTGAAGCACAGCTCGATGGTACATTCACAGAGCAGCAAGGCGGGCTACAATATCTAGGTTCTTTGCTGGCTGAAGAGCATTAAGTTCTTCTCGCCAATAAACTCGGACTCATTGCCCTTAATCTAATACGACTCGAATCTAATCATTACTAAAATCCAAGCCCCGGGCTTTCCTCACCGCGATAAGTGAGAATAATTCCCTTTTAGCCTACAACCAACTTCTTAATCGTTCTCTGGTCGGCATCTAACCGACGGGCAGCTTCTCGATAACTACCGGTATTTTCATAGGCCTTCCTCGCGTAGATCTGATTCCATTCAGAAAGAGTGACCTGAGAGCCAGCATAAATTCCCTCTATATCCTCTTCATTCCGATCGGAATTCACCAAAGGAACAAATTCATCATGGACAATAATATTACGCACCGCCTGCTCTAACTCTCTGAAATTACCCGGCCAGGAATAATGGGAAGGAAGAACGGATTCTAATTTATTCACGACCCTTGAACTGAGCTCCTTTGCACCATCACTACCGAAAAGTTTAGTGCAAATGTAATGGACCGAATTAACAATCTCCTTCGGACTGGAAGCAAGGATATCCTGCAAGCCGATCGTAGTAACCTGATCCCCACAAAGGCGGTAAAAGAAATCCTCCCTCATCCCTCCATTCCTTACCTGCTCCCCTAAGTCCCGATGTGTGGCCGCGATAATCTTACCCTCGTAAAAAGAAGGAGCATCCCCACCAATAGCCTGAAATTCACCCGACTGTAATATTCTGAGTAATTTTACCTGAATGGATTCCGGGACTTCGCCAATTTCATCAAGAAAGACGGTTCCATATTGACCTGCTGTTTTAAAAATCCCCGCATGATCGCGCATCGCACCCGTAAAAGATCCCTTGCGATGACCAAATAGCTCAGATTCGATTAAAGTCTCGGTTAACGCAGACAAATTGACCGGACAAAAACTTTTCTTCGGATTAGATGCAAATTGTCCACTCCTTGAGTCATAAGGAATAAACCTTGATAACCCGATCGCCCGGGCCACAATTTCCTTTCCCGAACCAGTTGGGCCAAGAATTAGTGTCGGAAATCGACCAACGGATTCATGCATCCACTGTTGGTAGCTAAGCATGTCTTTTGTAAAAACACTCTCCCATACCCGAACCCTCAGTGCCCTCAATGGCGCACTCCACCCTACAATTTCATTAAATAGACAGAGGAAGGCTCGCCTTAATTGATAAAAACAGGAAAAAATATGTGCAGGCTTCTCCCACATCGCACTTCTTCCCCCCAAAACCAAAGGCCTTCTTTTCTTAATTCCTGCCTCAATCTTTTTAAATAATTTTCGATTGGCAGTTAAATCTGATTCCTCGCTTTCAATTAAAGCATCCAAATCATCCACGAGCTCATGATAGAGAGAAAAATATGCCAAAGATGCCATCTGTTCAGCCCTTACAGCCGACTCGTAACCTTTCGCCATACCCGAAAGGAGTGATTGTTCTGCCCGCTCAACCCAATAAAGAACCTGATTAAACTCGTTGGTAAACTTTGAGTTTCTTATCCAAGGTTTCTCTGTCCGCCCCATCTGCCTGATAATGTTCCCTTCAATTTCATCCCTTTGCTCTGCGAACGGATTGACGAAAGCAAGTGAGTGTATGCCCTCCAACAAGAAACTCAATTTAAACTTGTCCATATTACAAATTATGTAACATACAATAACACTTAATGAAATAACGAAATATAGCAAAAGCGAACAGGAAAACCTTAAGTCACTAATAAACAGACACTTAAGTTAACACTAAAAAGCTGGCACAATAAATGTTATTTAAGATAGTAGGTTTTATAAAATTAACATATTCAAAAAATGAAAAGCAGAGCTATACAAATCGGACTATTAATTATTTTATCCCTTGCATCAATAGGTTGCCAGTCACATTCGGTTCAAATGACATCCGGCAAAAAATACTTGTCGAACTATACGAACCACGATCTGACTGAAACGAACGCAAGCGACTTGAACGAAGAGGTTAAGGCAATAGCAACCATTGAACCCTCGATAAATTTTCCATCAAGGATCGGTTTAGTAAAACTTTATAATGGTAGAATAACGAACTTATCAGTCCAAGAGGTCGAGGCATGGGAAGAGCTAAGAAGTACGATGGGTTCTGAGTTTGGTGATTTCATTCCGGTGAGCCCAATGATTGCGGAAATGGTCTACACTCCCGGAAAAACCGACAGTAAATCGAAGGGCAACCCTTCGGAAATATTCCGCAAAGTACGACTCGGTGCGGCAAGGCAACACTTGGACCATGTACTTATTTACGAAGTTTTCTCTGATACAAAAACTACTAAACTTGCTTCTTCAGTGGCGAACTGGACGATCATCGGTGGATATTTCGTTCCATCCCGCGAAATAGAAACAACTGGTTTTGCCAACGCACTTTTACTTGATGTACGAAACGGGTATCCCTACGGCACGGCAAGTGCCACCTTAAACGCCACTGAATTTTCCGCAAGTCAGACCTATCGCGACAAAACAAGAAACCTGACTGACAAAAACCAGATCTCCACGGTTATCAAACTTATACCGCAAGTTCAGCAAATGATGATAAAATTAATGCAAGATCCAAAACAAGCATAAGAAACAGAATAAATCCGCTCATCTTAACCCGATGATTTTTTTAAAGACACTCCCTCTGGTCTTATTGATTGGCCTTGGATCTTGCTCAATCAACCCCAAAAAATTCATTCTTACAGATGCAGCTACCCCCTTGGCCTATGATATTGAATCAGCAGCGCTAAAATGGGAGGCATCCGATAAGAATAGCACCGAAATAAAGCACACGCCATGGGCTTACCCCGAAGGCGTAAAAGGGGATTACAATGTGTCGCTCTGTCGAAGCGTAAGTGTCCATAAATATAGTACCAGTTATCATTGTCGCTTTGTCAGCGTCCCCGAGTTTTTACATGTGGAAAAAAAAACAGATGAACCCACTTATTTATTATTACAGAAAACGGATAAACCATGGAACTACACTGGCGGTGGAAAAACTCTCAAGGGAAACAAAACCATTGAAATCATTTCGATCCGATAATCCAATAGATAATTTCCTCGACCTAAGTAATACGCCCCAACACACTAACAATAGAATTACACGACACCTAAAGGCCCATTCTTCCTATGAAAAAATACATATTATTACTCCTCTCCTTTACACCGCTATTTGTACAATCCCAAACTTTCCTAAGCCTTCAGTTAGAAGACCTCGTCTTCGATAAAGAGAATCCGGTTCCCGAGGTATTTGAGGTAAGCAGAAGTTATAGAAGGGAATTAAGAAAGTGGATCAATCCACCCGTTCCTTATTTACGAACTTCTGATGCCAAAAGATCCTTCATTCATATCGTGAGCCAAGCAAACAACCCAACCAACTTACCCACAAGTGCATTGCGAATATGCCTACTCAATCCAAAGGCGATTGTAAATGGATCACTTTTTATTCCGAACAAGGATAATGAACTAAGCGAGCATCCCTTCACCTTTAATCGGAAAAATGCCAAGAACCTGACACTGGAAAAAAAGAACGAAGTAACCTACCAAAAAAATAAATTAGCGTACTATCAAAAACTTCAGAAGCTCAGTGTCCCCGGAACTGCCTGGTTTCGGCATCAATCTGAACAGGCTTCTAATAGATTGAAGAAACTTCTGCCGAAGGATGAGCATAAACATCAGCATAATCACGCAACCCGCAACATTCGTCCGGTTCGCAAGCGTGGAATTGAGAGACAGATGGACTTATTCTCAGGAGGACGCGCGATCAGCGAAAACCTTCAACTCGATCGGGATTTGCAACTCTCCCACGATGAGCAAAACCGGACAATTCAGATCTCCTCGATCAAAGGGATCACCATCGATGAAATGCCATGGAAAGAATTAATCGGAGACGCAAAGCCAGAACTTGATCCACTTGCCAATGCCCTGGCCTCCGATCAGCACGCACTCTTTTTTCCTTCTTTTCAATCGATGGTCGAGGTGATGGACAAAGCAACTCTTTGGGGAACCCCCCTCCTTCGACTGAGCGAAGGGCGTGCAGAAAGTGCCCGCTCGCGTGAGAAATACCGGGACCAACTTTGCCTTCCCGACACGGAACTCAGTCGCTTACTTGGACCAAAACTAATTTCCTCTGTTGCCATGACCGGAAGCGATCCATTTCTTCGCACCGGAACCTCGCTTACCGTACTATTCGAGGCGAAGCAAACGGATGCCCTTGTTGCAGCTTTGGCACTTCGTAGACTCGAATCTTCCCAAAAGAATAAGAGTGCAAAAAATGTTAGCGGTACCATTTCGGGTGTGAAATATTCCGGATTGGTTGCTCCGGGAGACATGATTAAATCGTATTCCGCAACCGTAGCTAAAAATATCGTGGTGGTCACAAATTCACTCAATCAATTAAAGAACATCATCCAAGTCTCTCAAGGCAAGAAAACCAGCCTATCCTCCCTTGAGGAATACCATTATTTCCGGACTCGCTATCTTCGGCCACCCGCACAACACGAACATGCATTCGTTCTTATCTCGGATGCCACCATCCGTCGATGGTGTGGTCCAGAATGGCGCATTGGAGCCTCCCGCCGTACCCGTGCTTCCTCCGCCCTCGCGGAACTGCAGGCACGCCATGAATCAGGCTCGGCACTCAATGCAAAAGATTTTCCTGAACTCGGTAAAGTGAAACTCATAAACGGACGTGTTCATAGTCCCCGCTTTGGCAATCTTACCTTCCTCCGCTCGGTCGAGGATTTGGGCATTACTAAAATTACAGAGGAAGAAAAAAGGGCATATGTATTCTTTCGCGACCGCTACCAAAGTCATTGGTCAAAATATTTTGACCCCATCGCAGCCCGCCTTTCCATCAAAGAAGGAAAGATTTCGGGTGACCTCACCATTCTTCCCCTGATCGGTGGAACGGATTATCGGCGAATGGTCAGCACCACTGGCGATGTCAAACTGAAGGACTCATCAGGCGACCCCCACACGGAAGCACTCCTCCACTGGGTCACCGCACTGGACATGGATTCACCCGAGTTAAGACAGGTAACTAATTTTGCTTCGATCATGGCCCCATCCCTGGGAGCGGGTGCATTCAGTTGGATTGGCGAGTCCTGCTCTGTATACCTCGACCAATCTCCCTTCTTTAAGGAATTGGGTAAAGCCTTCTCAACGGGCGAAGAAAAAGGAGCCGGAGAATTCATGGAAAAAAACTTCGGTCGGATTCCTGTTGCACTGAATGTAGAAGTGAGCAACCCCTTCAAATTAACTGCATTCCTGGCAGGCTTTCGGGCCTGGCTCGAACAGACTGCTCCGGGCATGACCGTATGGTCGAATCATTCTCACAAAAAACAGGGATATGTTAAAATTGCACCCGGACAGAATCTTGAGGACGACTTAATGAAAGAAGGTTCCGCCCCCGTTGCACTTTATTATGCCCCCTCTGCAAAACACCTCACTGTTAGCCTGAGCGAAGACATGATCAAACAGTCCATTGACCGTAACCTGCTTCGGCGATCTGGAGATAAGAACCAAACGATTGCACCTTGGGCAGGAAAAAGCTCCGCATTTTTTGCCAAAAACCCCTTAGTCGAGCTTTTAGATGGAGTTTTCCAAAAAGAAAGCCTCAAAACCTTCCAGAAAAAATCATGGTCAAACCTTTATGCACTCAACGAATGGCGCGTACAACTTAACAAACCGGATGCCCCCTCTTACCACCTTAAAGTTTGGCAAACCGAACTTCAATGCCCCGGAGGCGGAAAGTATAGCTGGAATCAAAAATTTCAGACTTATGAATCCAGCATCTTCGGTCATCCGGGCAAACCCCGCATGCCTCAAAGGGGAATTGGCTTGCTCAGCCCTTTCGGTGGAGTCGACTTCGGGCTGACTTTTGAAAATGATGGTTTGCGTGCACAGGCATCAATCGAGGAAAAAAGGGATACTGAAAATTGAGCCCCCTGAAGCAACTGGAGATTTTAATTAAATAATATCCAACTCGGCCAACCACTTCCCGAGCATTTGAACGGGAAGGCCAATCACATTAGAATGTGATCCCTCAAATGATTCTATAATTAAATCGGGTCGGGTCTGAATGGCATAACCTCCCGCCTTGTCGAGGGGATTAACTTCATTAAAATATTCTTCAATCGTTGAATCATTAATTTCTTTAAAAGTGACCTGACTGGTTTCCACCCGAGTCTCTTCGTAATCGAGGGTTCTATTGATCAGGCACAAACCAGTACTCACCTGATGAGTTTGACCGCTAAGAAATTGAAGCATATCCGCTGCCTCACCGATTGATTTTGGTTTGCCCAAAACCCGCTCTTCCAATGCAACCAAAGTATCCGCCCCTAAAACCCAGCTTTGCATATTGGATTGAACCACTGAAGATGCCTTTATCCGGGCATTTTCCATAACCAAAGCAAGAGTTCCTTTGGGATGAGAGTATATTTCCTCTGCATCTGAAACCTCGACTGAAAAATCAGACATGATTTGCCCGAGTAATTCCCTACGCCGTGGAGAGCCGGAGCCAAGGATAAAGGGAAAAGAGCCATTCTTGTTCGCTTTTTCGACAAAATTTTGCATAATGATTTCCTTTATGACATCTTTTCAAACCATGGCAACAGGATGAGAATTGGGATTGCACAATTGAACCCAACCGTCGGGGATGTGACGGGAAACCTGGCCCTTGCTACTGATGCCTATGAACAGCTTATTGGACAAGGAGTTGACCTTGTTGTTTACCCGGAACTATTTCTTTGCGGTTATCCTCCACGTGACCTGCTCCTCAAAGAGAAATTTGGTGACGATCTGAAGGATGCCCTTGAAGTCTTTGCAGCGACGACCGGCCCTGTCCCCGCCGTCATTGGTTTCCCTGAAAAAAGCACCCATTCCAAAAAACATTTTTTTTACAACGCCGCGGCATGGTGTGAAGAAGGCATGGTGAAGAAAACTTTTCATAAGCGCCTGCTCCCCACTTATGATGTTTTTGACGAGACCCGTTATTTCAAGCCCGGGGAAAAAGACTTTTTCATTCAATATAAAGATCAAAATATTGCGGTTACTATTTGCGAAGACATTTGGAATATTCGGCAAGGTGAATACGACTCAGATCCAATTGATGAAATTGCTGAGCAAAAACCTGATTTATTACTCAATTTATCAGCGAGTCCCTGGCACTTCAATAAGGACAGGCACCGCACCGAATTATTGAGCCAAATTGCGAAGAAATGCAAATGCCCAATTGTCTACTTAAATGCAGTCGGTGGAAATGATGAACTCGTTTTTGACGGAATGTCCATGTCATTTAATCGAAAGGGAGATCCCATTGCTATATCCGACTCATTCAAGGAAAAAATTGAAGTCCATGACTTGAGCCATGAAAATGAATTCAACCATTCAGAAGACATCTCAATGGAAAGCCTGCGACAGGCACTGGTCTTGGGCGTGAGGGACTATGCTCATAAAAGCGGATTCTCAAAAGGCCTAATTGGTTTGAGCGGCGGAATCGATTCCGCGGTAACCGCTGCCATTGCCGTCGAAGCTTTAGGTCGAGAAAATGTTGTCGGCATAAGCCTGCCTTCCTCGATCTCCAGTCAGCATAGTAAAGTGGATGCCGAGGAGCTTGCCAACAATCTGGGCATTGAATTTCATACTCTTCCCATTCAAAGTATAGTTGATTCTGCAACCCGCGAACTTCAACCCATTTTTCAAGACCGTCCGATCGATGTAACCGAAGAAAACCTCCAGGCTCGATCTCGTGGACTGCTCCTCATGGCAGTTTCCAATAAACTGGGAACACTCCTTCTAACCACTGGTAATAAAAGTGAACTCGCAGTTGGATATTGTACGCTGTACGGGGATATGTGTGGAGGACTGGCAGTTATTTCTGATGTTCCTAAAACTCAGGTTTTTAAACTGGCAAGGTATTTGAATCGTGATCATGTGATAATTCCCAAAAATACAATTGAAAAACCTCCGTCTGCGGAGTTACGCCCCGATCAAAAAGACAGTGATTCCCTACCTGAATATGATATCCTAGACGCTATTCTTCAATCCTATGTCGAGGAGGGGAAATCAATCGCATCCATAATTAATGCAGGATTTGAGGAGGAGGTGGTTCGAAAAATCACCCGTTTAGTCAACCTTAACGAATACAAAAGAAATCAGGCTGCCCCGGGAATCAAAACCACTCCTCTCGCCTTTGGAGTGGGAAGAAGGATTCCCATTGTTCAAAAATACGCTAATTAAAAAATTAATATGAATCAATCTCACGAACTCTTTGAACGTGCAAAAAAAATTATTCCCGGTGGAGTGAACTCTCCGGTCCGTGCATTTCGCTCAGTCGGAGGAACTCCCTTTTTCACGAAAAAAGCGAGTGGAAGTTACCTCACGACTGTAGATGACAAGAAATTACTCGACTATGTGTGCACATGGGGACCGGCAATCCATGGGCATGATCATCCTGTCATCCGGGAGGCGATCAGTAAGGCATTACAAAATGGAACCAGTTTTGGCACCCCTGGGCCCGACGAGGTAGAAATGGCTGAACTTTTAGTGGACATCGTACCCTCTGTTGAAAAAGTAAGAATGTGCAACAGTGGAACCGAAGCCACCATGTCCAGCATTCGACTCGCCCGTGGATTTACAGGAAAGTCAAAAATCATTAAATTTGCCGGATGTTATCACGGACATGTGGACAGCCTCCTTGTCAAAGCAGGTTCCGGTGCTCTCACCTTTGGTAATCCGGATAGTGCCGGCATACCCGAAAGCTTTGCCAAGGAAACAATTGTACTTCCTTACAACGATATCCAGGCAGTAGAAAATGCATTCACTCAAACGGAAGAGGGCATTGCTGCGATTATCGTCGAACCATACCCCGCAAACTGCGGATTCATGCTGCCAAAAGATGGATATCTCGAAGCATTAAGGAAGATTTGTAGCCAAAATAATGCCGTGTTGATCTTCGATGAAGTAATGACTGGGTTTCGTCTTGGATTAGGAGGGGTACAGGAAAGAACAGGGGTCACTCCCGACCTTTCTGCAATGGGGAAAATCATTGGCGGGGGTCTACCCGTGGGTGCATTCGGAGGGAAGACTGAAATAATGAATTTCCTCGCTCCACTCGGCCCGGTATATCAAGCGGGCACCCTAAGTGGAAATCCACTGGCGATGGCGGCCGGGATCGCGTCTCTAAAGTTACTGCGCGAGACAATGCCCTATGAACGGCTTGAAAAACTGGGGAATCAACTCGCCGAGGGGGTCAAAGATCTGGCCAATCAATTTTCCATCCCCCTTCAGGTTCCTCAAGTAGGGTCGATGTATTGTCTATTTTTTAGCGAAGTCCCGGTTCAAAATTTTGAAGACGCCCTCTCTTCGAATGCCGAAAGTTTCAAAAAGCTTTTCCAACATTGCCTAAACAATGGAGTATACCTTCCCCCCTCTGCCTACGAAACCTGCTTTATCAGTGCAGCTCATCAGGAGGATGATATCGCCCATACAATAGATTGCATAAAAAATGCATTTCGCTCATTTTGACCCACTTTCAATTGACATAATAATTCGAATTAAAGAAAAGAAATAATGCACTTCCCTCTTATTAAGTTCTGCTTTTTTATAAGCCTCTCTGTATTTTCATTAACGCTGACTGGAAAAGAAAACCGGATCCCATTTTACGAAGATTATTTAAAAAGCTCCGATCTCTCTGGCTTTTTAGAGGTGGCAAAAAAGTTTCTTGTAGAAAACCCCGATTCAATCGAAGCTCCTCGGGTAAGTCATGATTACCTCATTGTAGCAAAAGCAAATCGTGACATTGAGGGAATCAATTTTGCCACATCCCTTCTATTATTTAAATATGGAAACAGCATCCCAGCGCTTCACTTCATCACCTCTTTTGAAAAAGATTCAAAAACCCTGACCAAGTTACTGATTGGAAAAGCGAACTTTGGAAACCTGGAAAGTAAAGAATTCGCAATTTCATACTGTCGAGCGTTGATCTTAATTGCCCGTACCCGTGGACCAGAATTCCTTGCTAATTCCTCTCTGCGACTCCGGGCGTTCTTGCTGGCCCAAAAAGCAGGGGTGGATGAAATTGAAACAAGTGCAGCCAAGGCACTTCAAATAGAAGCAGAAAAAAATAATGGATTTTCAAAAGTCGCGAAAATCGTTACTTCAGACAAGAATCTTACGGACAAGCTTTCCGCACTAAGCCAGTACTCGGGAATGGACGCAGAATTTACTACGGCTTACTATCTCGCTCAATTATCTAAGAAAGAAAGAACATCGGATGCAATTATTACCATCCAACTCAAACAGGCACTCTTTGGTACTCCTCCCAGTATTGAAAAAGCACTCCAGTCAATTGCATCACTACCCACTAAAATTGGAAAGCAAGCCGATGTGCAGACCTTTTTGGGAATGGCCCATCACTTAGACGGTAAATCCGAACTTGCCATCAAGACCCTTTCCAAAATTCCCTCCTCCTCGTCCAATCAAATTATGGCCCAATGGGGAGAGACTGCCCAATCATTTGCAAATGGAATTCAATTTAGTGAGAACCGAAAGAAATTACTCCTCGAGGCACTGGGAAAAGCGTTCGATCAACTGAGTACCGATCAGGACTCTTTATTTGCTACACTCAACTGGAATAGTGAATCAAATAAAGACAGTATCAATTACACTGCACACATTGGAATTTCAAAAGAACAGGAGAGATTGGAAATTAATGTAATGCGTGGAAATAAGACCATTTTTGCCTACCGAACAGATGAAAAAAATTCATCCCTTTTTTCCTCCGACCTCAATCAATCGATCCATTTTAATTCGCAAGGTGTTTTTCCAGTCCCTCAATTTGATATTAAAAGAGATGTGGAAACGGGTGGATTCTCCTATAACTTCAATCTGAATTTTTCTGCCACTCAGGACAAGCTACTGGCAGAAGGTACCCGCCTCATTGAAAATCCATACCTCAGTACGTCAAAGGGTCGTAATGTTTTTCTCACCTACCTATTGAGTGAAAAGCCAATGTGGATGTCTCCGGCAAAAAGTGTAACTGGAGGAACGAGTTTTCCGCTCTTCCTACTCGATGCAGAAAGCCCCACTCCAACCTCTATTACGATCACTACCGACCTGAGTAATAACTTAAAAGAGATCCAAATTGGCCGATTTTCCCTTTCTAATATTTCTCTGGGAGACACAGATAGTTTTGACAATATCCCCGTCTGGCCGCAAGCAACCCCAATGGATAAGGAAAAATTTGACTTCTCCCTTTTCATGAAAGTCCTGCAAGAGTTTTCAAAAGCAAGTCAATAGAATCCAAAGCTTGAATTTTGATCTCATCTATTAATTGTTAGGATGAGATTTTTTGGTCTTCTTCGAGATTCCATTTTTCTTTTCGCTACGACGATTGGGATTTGTGGGGTTACTGATGTTGAACTCTTTCATCAATGGGACCGCAATCAAGATAATCTGCTTATTCAATCTGAACTTCCCCCAAGCATACAAAAAAACTTTAATCGGGTTGATGTAAATCAAGACAAGACAATTTCCCTGAAGGAACACCTCCAATTTCTTTCAAAAAAAACAAAGAATTCAAAGAGTAAGAACGAATCAGAAAGTATATACAGCACCATTCTTCTTGATCTCCCCTATGCTTCTTCCAAGAACCCCAGACAAAAACTCGATCTTATTTTACCTAAAAACCGGGATACAAAAAATCCACCCCCCCTCGTCGTTTGGATACATGGAGGAGGTTGGAAAAGCGGAAATAAAAAAACAGGACATTCTCCAAATCGAATCCCTGCACTCGTCAAAACGGGGAGGTACGCCGGGGCAACGATTGGCTATCGATTGAGCGGAGAAGCAAACTGGCCCGCTCAAATTTATGACTGTAAAGCCGCCATTCGTTGGTTACGAGCAAATGCGGGCAAGTTTGGCTATGACCCGACTCGAATCGCTCTATGGGGCTCCTCCGCCGGTGGGCATCTAGTCTCCATGCTCGGTACTACGGGGAGAAATAAAGAACTCGAAGGCACATTAGGCAATCACTTGGACCAATCCAGTCATGTCCAGGCAGTGGTCAACTATTACGGCCCCAGTGCCCTCCTGCAAATGAACGACCATCCAAGCAAAATAGACCACAACGCTCCAGGTTCTCCCGAAAGTCAATTAATTGGCGCTCCTATTCAACAATCAAAAAAGAAAGCCAGGCAGGCCTCCCCGCTCCACCATGTGACAGCAGACGACGCCTCTATTATCCATTTCCACGGGACTGACGACCCATTGGTCCCCGCTCATCAATCAACCCTATTTCATCGGGCCCTCAAAGATAAAGGGGTACCGAGCACCCTGATTACCCTTCAAGGAGGCGGGCATTCCATGCCCAGTACATTCACCCAAAGCAAAGTAATCCCCTTCCTCGATTTTATACTATACCAAAAAGGGACGCCCCTGTCGGATCAAACAATACCATCTAATAATTGAAGATCCGATCTGGAACACATAATCAATTAATAAGCACCGCCCTAGAAGACATAGCCCAGGGAAAGCTCAGCAAGGTGAAGGTCGCGGGCGGTGAAGAGTGCCATCTCTTCCACCTTCATCCATCGATAACGTAGACCAACCCGAAAATGTTCCGAGGGAGAAGAGAGGAACCAGTAAGACCGCCAAAGAAAATGATTTAAGGGAAATGATCGGTTTAATTTGACACGAAACTTATCATAAACAAGAAGAAAAGCTTGAACGATAACCACTCACAAGGATTGAAAAAGAGAACTCCAATAAATTCATCCTCTCACCACGATATTGTAAATAATATCAGAAACTTACTAGAGAAGGGAGAGGGAACCTACAGAGAAAATTGTAAAAGTATTGATGGGGTTGAAGAAAATCAGGAAGAACTTTTTTGGAACCTTTGTAATTTGATCGGCACTCCTCTTTCACAAAGTACACAGGGGGAGAAAATTCTCAGTATCAAGAATGCCGGACTTTCTGCGGATGATCCAAAAGTACGTGGGCCCAATACCAATCAAAAACTGAGCTTTCATTCGGATCGTTGTGATGTAATTGCATTTCTTTGCCT
>CAJQKB010000048.1 GCA_905478775.1 uncultured Opitutales bacterium
TGGGTGGCGATGCATGGACCGGTCGATGGACAGGAATGTGGGGTTGTGGTGATGAATCACCCGGATAACTTCCGCTTTCCCCAGTGGGTACGTTTACACCCGACAATGCCCTACTTTGTCTATTCCCCCATGGTCGAGGAGCCCTTCACCATCGAGTCAGGTAAGCCCTATATCTCAAAATTCCGCTATCTCCTATACGACGGAACCCCCGATCACGGCGTGATCGAGGGTTCCTGGAAAGAATGGATTAAAAACTAGATTCTTCTATCCTTAGAAATCAAACTTCAGACCAATTTCAACACTGCGTCCGGGAAGAGGTGCAAACTGTTTCAGTACGGAAGCATGATTGTAGGCAAGCTCGTCGGTAAGGTTGGAGCCTTTAACGAATAACTCTCCTACGGAATCTCCGAAACTTACATCATACGAAGCGAAAGCATTGACCAAAGAAAAAGCAGGAGTTACTTCTTCATCATCCCCTAATTTATCCTGTTTCAAGGAACGAGTTAGTTTCATTCCGAAATCAAGCTTTTCCTGCATAACTTCAAAACCGATCCCAAGCCTGGAAGCTGGGATCCTAGGCAAGTTACCACCTTCTGTTTTGTTCTTTCCTCGCAGGGTGTCACCGTAAAAGGACAACAAAAGATCCCAACCAGGGTTTTCCATGGCAAGCCAATCAATTTCAACCTCAAACCCTTGAAATTCTGCATCGACCGATTCGTATGCTTTTTCTTCTAGGCCTTCAACACCCGGTGCAAATCCGTCACCACCATAGACACTTACACGCTGGGGGTTACCGTCCGTACCTCTTTCAATTCCCGAATGTTCCAAGAAAATATAGTCATTGTATTCGGTATGAAAAGCGGAGAACTGACCGGTTACCTTACCCACGGTTTTTCGGATGATGATCTCAACTCCCACCGCAGATTCGTTTTCAAGGTTGGAATTTCCAATTTCATAGGCTTCGGTAGCATGGTGAGCCCCGTCCGAGTACAATTCAGCCGAGTCTGGTGTACGTTCAGAGTAATTTACATTACCACTGAGATTCCAAAGCTCGTTGAGATCGTGGGAAACACCTCCGCTTGCACTGAAAGTGGTTTCATCCCGATCAGCAATAGTGCTTTGGTATTTACGTTTAATACTCTCCCAGCGAATTCCGGCATTTATTGTAGTGTCATCACTTAAATCGTATTCCTCGATTAGGAAAAGTGAGATCCTGCTAGACTCTTCACCCTCTATACTTGGGTTACTCGGGTCTGAATAATTGTTATCATAGGTGGCTGATGTATTGTCATCATCCCAGCTCCTACTCAGTCCACCAAAGATGCTTTCTTCTCCCACAATTTTGAACTCATCAAAAAGGCCATGAATGCCAAAAACTCCACTTAGCTTTCCGATTTCATGCTTGAAAGCAATTTTACCTTCAAATCCTTCTCGCAAGTAAGTGGCATGAGTGTGCCATTCGGTTACATTATTTTCGGTTTCATAACCACTTTCGCTGTGTTGGTAATCTCCGAAACCGAAGTTCAAATCGATTCCGGTTAATAAATCCGAGTTTGCGATATCAATTTCGGACCGAAATTCAAATCGATCACTTTCCATTTCAATCAAGGTATCACCTTCGGCATGTTCGCCGGGTACACCGTAATCATTTTCGAAACTGGATAAACTGAATCCAGCAAAACCTGAATCAAGCATGTAGGAAGCTCCGAATCCTATCGAAGAGCTAACGCCGTGACTATTTTCAACTGTATTAAAGGGGCCTTCTTGGGTCACAGGAGTAGCATGATGATCTTCGGTGTAGAAGGTTGGAGTGTCGTAATCGTTGTAATCTTTCTTGGATACATTGAGTTGATAATTGAGCTTATCTGAACTTCCAAATGCTATGGCTCCATAACTCAATCCTTCATTCACGCTGTTATAACTGGAACGAAGTGATGCACCCGGAGAATCATAGGGACTAGTAGGAATACTTCGATCGATTACATTAACAACACCCCCAATGGCACTTCCTCCATGTAACAGCGCAGATGAACCTCGAAGGATTTCAATCCGATCCACCATCAAGGGGTCAATCGGAACCGCATGGTCTTCTGATTGTGCGGACACATCAAAGGAATCAGTTCCATTTTGCAAGACCCTCACCCGAAACTTATCCATTCCGCGGATAATCGGTCGGTTTGCAGACGGGCCAAAATGAGTCTGACTGACGCCGGGCGTATCCATCAATGTCTCCGCGATGGTAGTCCCTTTTGCTCTTTCGAGTTCTTTATCAGTTAGTACACTCCACGCCTGAGTGGATTTATTAGATTTGGTACCTAAAGGAGATGATTCGATCGTCAGAGCGTCAAGCTCTACGATTGGTTTATCTGCGGCTTTTTCCTGAGCAAAACCCAAGGAAGCAGAAAGTAAAAAGGGGGAAATATAAAATTTCATATGATTGTTATGTTTGGCTCAGTTCAAGGGTTGTGAGCACTTTTTTAAGATAGTGTAATCCGGCTGCGCCGAAGGATGAATTCGAAAATTAAAAAAAAGGAGAGTCCACGGATTAGTCCGTAGCTCTACCCGTCAATTAAAACTTACGCCAGTACCGGGGGATCCCGGGCACCAAACGAATCATGCTTACACGATGTCCTAAATAATTGGACAGTGGAAAATTCCGCTTCCGATATATGCCCGATAAACGCGGAAATCTGAAAGTGTGCCTGAACCTCGAGGCCCTGTCCAAAAAGAACCACCGCACAGGAACTTTCCTCCTCGCCTTTTTGGTCTTCTTGACTCTTGTCGGTCCCGCACCCTTTTTTTCCTTCCGCGTGTGCACACTGTCCATCTCCATGAAAAAGGGAGGAATGCAAATCCGGACTCACGCGGGAAAGCGATAGAGCACCAATTAACAGAGCACACAGAAGAGATAAAATCTTGGGAAAACGAATCACAAAGGGTTAGCATCCATTTAATGCAACATAATTGCAATAAGAAAACCTAACTGGCAAAGGATTAATTCTTATTACCCCAAAGAGCGGGTGTATATCCTTCTCCTCTCTCTTTTCATTCCGAATCGGGGTATCAAGAGAAAGAACAATATGCCCTGCTCCCTATCTAAAACTGTAATATTTTGATTTCAAGCAAGATCAGGACGAATTCATTGCCTTTGCGGTAGTTATATCCAACAAAAGAAAAAAATCGGCAATTTTTCTCATGGACATCGCTGTTATTTCATCAATTAATATCTTTAAAATCTAAACAAAAATATGAAACTCATTCTCTTTTTTATCTTTGCATTTATTTCGCAACCCGCTTTTGCAAAGACGAAGCCCCCCGCGTATTCACCAGGAGTACCCAAGCCCACTCATTCGGAAGTGAGATATGGGAAACATGAACGCAATGTGCTTGATTTTTGGAAGGCAGAATCAAAAAGCCCAGCTCCAGTCGCCTTTGTGATTCATGGAGGTGGATGGAAAGGAGGATCCAAGGAAAGACTAGATCGTTTTGCCGACCCCGATGCCCTTCTACAAAAAGGCATCTCCATTGTGGCGATCAATTACCGTTATGTCACTTCGGACGAATCACCACCCGTAAAAGCTCCTCTTCATGATGCTGCCCGAGCCCTCCAATTCGTCCGCAGTCAGGCAAAAAAGTGGAACATCGATAAAAAACGAATTGGTGCTGCGGGGGGATCCGCCGGTGCCTGCTCCAGCCTTTGGCTTGCCTTCCATGATGACCTTGCTGATCCAAAAAACAAAGATCCCATCCTTCGTGAATCGAGTCGTTTACAATGCGCCGCAGTTATGGGTGCCCAGACCACCCTCGATCCCAAACAAATGAAAGAATGGACACCCAACAGTAAATACGGCGGTCATGCCTTCGGCTTGCACCCCTTCGATACATTCCTTAAGAAACGCAAGGAAATCATGCCCTGGATCAAAGAATACTCCCCCTATGCGAATGTCACGAAGGATGATCCTCCCATTTTTTTACAGTACAAATCTTCTCCCGCTCTCGGACAGGTGCAAAAGGACCCCACCCACACCTCCAACTTCGGGGTAAAATTGCAGGAACACTGCCTCGCGAACGGAGTTAAATGCGAATTGTATTACCCAAACGGACCGAAAACTAAACACTCCGATACTACTTCTTTCCTTATTACACACTTACAAAAATAGATTTAATCCAATGACTAAGATACTTACCACTTTCTGTTTTCTATTTTCAATAATCTCACTTGGAGCTGCCCGTGATCCAATCCGCCTGACTCATGGGCCGATGCTGGGCCACCCCACAGCTGAAAGTGTACGGGTTTGGGGACGCACTTCTGATTCCGGAGAATTTTCTGTCCGGTACGGCGTCACCGAAGGAAAACTTACTCAAATTTCAAAGTCTGTAACCACCCGGATTGAAAATGACAATACCGGCTATGTAACCCTCAATGGATTAAAGTCCGACCAGCGGTACTATTACCAAATTCAGGTCAATGGACGCCCTCATGGACTGCCCGGATCTTTCCTCACCCTTCCAAGTGCGGAAAAAACCCGCAATGCAAAATACAACCCTGAAGGTCTGTTCAATTTTCGGTTTCAAATCGGATCCTGTGCCAACCAAAACCCCGTTCATGGAAACGGTCATCGTGGGAAAACCTATGAGACCCTCAATCGCGACTGGGCGGACAAGACCCACTTTCATATTATGAACGGGGATTGGCTCTATGAAGAATTGAGGGAATACCCGGCGGAAGCCTGGCGTCTCCGTGCGGGCATTGATGAAATCCCCCCCGTGGTTCAGCATATGCCCACGGTCGTTGGAGTTTGGGAAAATTATAAACTCTACCTCAGCCGGGGAATTTCCCTCTCCCAATGGCATCGAAATGTACCCAGCTACTTCACCTTTGACGACCACGAACTGGTCAATGATATCTGGGGGGCTGCCACCGCGGGCCGACGTGACCGACGGGCCGTCTTTCGGGATATTGGAACCCATGCTTTTTACAATTACCTTGGCTGGGCCAACCCAACTGAATACGAACACCCCATCCACTTTGGAAAAGCCGAAATGAAAAAAGGGAGTGACCTTTTAATCGATCCCTCCACCAATTTTTCCAAACTCCCCCTCGACGAAATGCTCAACCTGCATGTGCATTGGGATACCCCACAGGCAGGTGTAAATGATCTCGCCTATGATGATCTATCCTTAGGCCATCCCAATTCCTATGTTTACGATATTAAAAAGGTGATCGACAAGAATACCCTCCAACTCCACATGCCCGCAAAAGTCTCCGATGAGATCACTTACTCAATTGGTCGGAGGAGTTATGGCAGCTTTAAAGTCAGTAATTGTGAATACTTTTTACTCGATACCCGCGGTGCTCGGGACATGCATGATATTTCTGACCGTGGCAAGAAGGGTCTCTCTATGCTCGGTAAAACCCAAATGAACTGGCTCCTTGATTCGATGAAAAAGAGCGATGCCGATTTCTTCTTCGTCATCTCCACGGTTCCCTTTATGATTCCTCACAGCGGAGCCGGTGGATTCGAGGCGGCCGCGAATAAAGAAGAGGCTTGGACCGCCTTCTTTGACGAACGGGAACACCTTATTTCCGAATGGGAGAAAATGGGCAAAAAAGTATTTGTGCTCACCGGCGATCTTCATAACAGCTTTGCAATTAAGATTACTGAAAACGTCTGGGAATTCTGCTGCGGTCCGCACAACAGCGTAAACCATGTTCCGAAAAACGATGAAATGGACCGTCCTGCCACCGGTAAGTTTAAATTCGGCCCACGGGAATGCGATATCCGCTGGAGTTCCTACATCCTACCCGACCTACCCCGGATGGAAAGACTCTATCCCCACTATGCGGTGGTCAAGGTCAACAATGTCTTTAACATGCCCAAGAAACTCGGAGATGAACGCTGGGTCGCCTACCCTCACCCCCAGGTGGTTTTTCAATATTATAATGGAAACACCGGTGAACTGGAATACGCCGAATCTATTTCCACCGACCGAGAATAATATCCGAGCACGCGATAGAGATAAGATATTCGGATTTGTCTATTCGCTCATCGCTTACC
>CAJQKB010000049.1 GCA_905478775.1 uncultured Opitutales bacterium
TTTATCACAGGAACGGCAGGAAAAATGTACCTTGTCCTTTCCGTCTGCCCATTCATAGCGGGGGGGCTGCCCCGGGTAGTCCACTCCTACCACTTGGTTTCCTTCGGATAGTACTTTGAGGTGACGATAAGTAGTTGCAATTCCGATCCCGGGACTTTTCAGGATCGCCTTTTGGTGAATCTCAATTGGCGTGAGCGGTCTCTCCGCTTTTTTGATCACATCGAGTATGATGTTACCCTGTTGTGTATTCCTTTTAATCATGAATTTTGAGAGGGAGCCTTTTGTGAACTTTTCGTTTTTTGCTTCGGATTGGATTGAGTTCTTTTTTTGAGTGCCTGCACTTCTTGCTTAATTTCGGCGTAAATTTCTTTTTCCATGCGGTCAATAAAAAGTATTCCGTTGAGGTGGTCTACTTCATGTTGGATACAACGTCCAAGCAATCCATCGCACTGAAGGGTATGAGAATTACCTTCAATGTCTTGGTATCGTACTACAATTACTTCGGGGCGTGCCACTTCGCCCTTAATTTCAGGAAATGATAAGCAACCCTCTTCGTAATAATATTCATCGCAGGGGAGAACTTCGATTTTTGGATTCGCCAATGCCATTGGCATCAGGAGTTGGTGGGAGAGAGTTTTATCGTCTAATATACAGGTAATTGGATAATCAGGAATACTGGGTACATCGACTACGCAAAATTGAAGAGCAATGCCTACTTGTTGAGCGGCCAAACCAATACCTTCCTCCGCATACATTGCTTCAAGCATGTCGTGATACAAACTTGAAAGTTTGCTAGAAAACTCGGTTACCTGTTTTCCTTTTTGATGTAAGATAGACTCTCCATACTGAGTCACCGATAATGTCATATGTAATATTTAATTGTTTGAATATAAAAAAAATGGGAGATAGAAAGAATCACAATCTTAAATGTGAACAAAATGCGATTGCAAGACTTGAAAATATTTATGATTGTGATTGATAATTTTAAATTTTGGAATCATTAAAAAAAAGTAGACTTGGGAGTTTTATCCTCCTTCCCATTGCATTTGTACTAGGGGTACTTGGTTTGGGCAGTCCTGTTTTCTTTTCCACTGTCTCAGAGGAAACCCTTGCTGATGTGGGGGAGGGGAGTAAAATGATTGACCAGGAGATTGTTCGTCAATTAAGGCAAAATAATTTGGGTCCTGCAGAAATGTTGCTCCCATTAACTTCACTTTCCAAAAGGCAGGAATTTTCAACCGCAATCCAAAATAAAAAAGAGGCTCACCCTGAATTGGCAATTTCCGGTGGTGGTAGCATTTTTGATATGCTGACTTTCAAGGATTATTTCGGAGGGCTTGACGAATACAGTTTAAAGCGTGGTCGGTTTGAGGCATTTTTTGTTTATAATCGGGCAACCACTCGAGGCGATCTTTGGGATAGGCTAAGCAATAATAGCTCCAATGATAATGTACAGGCTCTATTGCAGGGGATTCCGAAGGAGGGGAGACCGGGGAATTTTTGGGGCCGAGTACTTTCCGATCGACGCGTTGCTTCTTTTCCCGGAGTGAAAGTAGCAAAGTTGGTCGATTTTCCTTTTTTTCCAAATCGTCGAATTGTTCTCTCAGTTGGAGTTCGTTTTCCCGGAGAATTTGATGAAGGTGCATCGGAAGCAGAAATTCGTGACCTTTGTATTTCGGATGCGAGGTCATTATTATCAAAATTTTCGAACAAGGCCGTGTTTTTCAATGTTCAAAGGCAGGCGCCAGATGCGATTATCGAACAGACGGATGGAAATTTATCTTCCCTTACTGGTATTGATTTTGCCAAAATGGGAAAAGACGCTGGAATGCTTCGGGTTGGAAAAATGGATGATGGAGGGTATTCAGTTGTAATAGGGGGAGTCGTAAATGATGAGGGTGTGTTTGAAAAGCATGGTCGTTGGTTACCATACCCTATACTTATTCCCATGATGGTCGGTACTGCGATGTCGATAGAAAAAGAGTACTTTTCTTCCGATACCGCTTATGAAATAGGACGACTTTCTCAAAATATGCTTAAGGGAGATTTCGAGTCGAAAGAAAGAATCCGTTCTTTTTATTGGGCGGTACACCAACTAGCGCGTAAAATGAATCTTATGCAAATGGCCGAACTTACTCAGGCTTGTTCTGATTTACAGGCTGTTTTTGATCTTTCTGCCTTAATTAGAATGCGGAATAGGCCAATATCGGAGTCGATCGGCAAGATTAAATCTGCTGAACAGGAACTCGGTTTCTTGCCCTTCGATGAACGGGAGAATGGACGAAAGAAACTAACGAGATTAATTGAAGAAAAGAGAAGAGTTGCGAAAAAATTTGAAGAAGAGTTGCGAATTCTATACGGGGCCACTTTGCTTTCTTCCGACCCTTCTGGTCTTTTACGTTATATTGAGGGGTATCCTGTATTTAAGCGTGATGGCGATAAGCAGGCTGCCGTATTTGCCTTGGAAGATATTGCCTATGCAATGAGCTTTGGTTCGGGTGCCTTAAAGCACCTAATTGCGCGAGGTAAGCCAATCAACGAACAGGGGTTTGTATCCAGTATCGTGAGCCCGTTCTTCCCGGTTTTTGGTGGAAATATTTTAACATATCTTTCCCATAGCTATCGGGGTAGTGCTCTCTTTATTAAAATTTCATTAATAGTGAGTTCTCTGCTCGTCATTTTATTTTTTATTGCCCATGTTTTGCCAAAACCGGCCCATCATCGCTCCAAAAGCTATTTTTTGATCCGGTGGACGGCGAAATTTTCTGGTGCGATTTTCGTCGCGTTAATTGTACTCTTATCGTTGGAACCCAACCTTTTACAAACTCCGCGCGGTCAAATCTCTATTGCCGGTTTTGATTTTGCGCTTGCGAATCTCCTCGCCTACGCCAAAGAGGAATCTATGGCGGAACAAAATTTAACAATTGTTACAGCAATCATAGCAGGAGCATTTCTTCTTGTTCAGGTTGTTATATTCATGATTTGCATGTCACGCATTTCTCAAGTAAAAAACGAAGATCTCAAACCGGGACTCAAGTTATCATTACTCGATAATGAGGATAACCTCTTTGATTTAGGATTGTATGTCGGTTTGGGAGGAACAGTGCTATCTTTGATACTTTTATTGGTATTAGATGTTAAACAAGATGCCCTCATTGGTGCGTACACTTCGACACTATTTGGTATTCTCTTCGTTGCTGCTTTGAAGATATTCATCGTTCGTCCTTATCGTAATCACTTGCTTGTCAAGCAAGATGGCGAGAAGAGGTATGAATCGTAGTTTATTACTTGTAGTTTGCGATTTTCTTCTCCTGAGCATTCTTGCTTTGGCAAGATTTGATGTGCCAGCCGATGCAACAATTGCAAAAGATGGACAAAAAATAGTTTCAAATGCCGTAATTGAACGAATTTCAGATGGCGAGAATTACGACGATGTGGTTGCTGAATTAGAAGCGACCAATGAAACCCTTCTAGAAAATCTAAGCAGTGATAAAGATGATTTACTAGAACAAAAACTAAAACTCGAAGATCAAATTGCGCAGAGGCAAAAAGAGTTAGAGGACAAAGAAAATCAAATTGCCTCCCGGGACGCGGTCATCGCAGATAATGAAGAAGAGATAAAAAAATCACAGGCGGAAGCTCAGGAACTCGAACGTAAGCGTGAAGAAATTGAGAAAAAAAGAGAAGCCCTACTACAAACGAATGCCGCATCCAAAAAAGAACTTGAATTACTTTCCAAGAATTTAGCTGATGCGAAGAAAAAATCTGATCAACTTGCTGAACTGAAAGCAAAAACAGAGAAGGAAGCGGAGACTTTTCGTGTTGAACTTGCAAAGTCTATAGAAAAAGTAAAAGCCGAGGAGAAAGCCACTGCTGAAGCACAAGCACAATTAAAAGACGAAAAGAGGAGAGGTGATGCATTAGTTGCTTCCACAGCAAAGTTCGATGAGAAAATCGACTCGATCAATGCGGGACTCAAGGGAGTAGGGGAAGACTTGAAGGTTGTTGGTCAGGGACTAGCTGGTGTGGGAGATAAAATTACCAATGTAACCAATGACGTGAACAGTGTGAAACAAGATGTTTCCCGCGTAGGGCAAGAAATTGAAGGGGTTGGTTCAAAGGTCGAAAATATTAAAAAAGAAGTGGAAGTTTCAGTCGCTCAACAAAAAGAGAACTTTAAAAAGCTAACTGATGTTCAAACCAAATCTTTGAATGAAATTTTTACAAGATACGATGAAAATAAAATTAAACTAAAACTAACTTTCACGCACAAAGGTGGTTTTATGGGGGCTACAAAAAAGGATACTTTCGAAATGGATACTATCATTATGGTTGATGGATCATTCGCTTACTCTCTTGTGCATGCACGAAGCAGTCCATTCCGCCTGGAACCAAGCGTTCGAAAACTTACTGAAGTTTCTGGTCAAATTAACAGCCCAAAATTAAATAATGCCATTGAAGTGAAAGAAGTTGCTTTCATGGATGACCCGCGAATCTTAATTGTACCCCTATACATTAACCCCAAAGAACTTGAGAAAACATCGGAAATAGAGGTTTTTAATGCACCTCAAAATCCATACCTTTTTTCCGAAGCAGTCGTTGTGAATGCAAAATCTGGCCGGTTTGGACAAACAGACTTTATACGAGATGAGAGAGATTCTAGATATATAAAGGTTAGTCATACTAATTTTGCATTTATCACCGGTAAATTTGACCCCGGTAAGGGAGATTTAGTTTTTTCTCAGAAGGGCGAGCTTCTTGGCATTATGGTTAACAATGACTATGCATTCCATGTTAAGAATTTAGGTTCAAGGATTCACAATGGTTCAAGGACCACCTTGGGGAACACCTTTAATCCTATCAAGACTAACCCGTTGATGGCATCTTTGAGTAAAGCGCTTTTTGGCTTAAATAAAAAGTTTCGATAATTCTTAATTTGTTAATTTTAGATGCTAAGGACTAAAAGTATGCGGATCTTTTCCCACCTTAGAAAACTCAACTAGTTGAAATTATTCAATTTTAGTACTTCTTTGAAAGAGCGAGGGTTTTTCAATGGATTAATTGAATTACCCAAAGATCGTGCCCATTGGTCAATTACTCTTTTATTTATTGCATTTGCCTACTTGTTAAGTTTTTGGGTCCGGTTGGAATGGATTGATTTTGCACAAGCTAACTATGTAGACGAAAGCGGAGAGGTTCAATACCTGCGACCCGATATGATTCGAAATGGAGTCGCCTTACCAAATACGCACGACAGTTTCTATTTTGGAAGTATTCTGCAAAAAGGACATCTTGGTATGCATCAGGATAATCATTTAATTCCTAGTGTTTATAAGAATGGGATGATTACCTATCTTCCCTACCTTTTACTTAAGTTTTTTCCGTCATTGGAGATCGAATTACTTTTACTATGGCTCCCTGTTTATGTTGCAGGGATTGTTTGTATCCCGCTCGTTTTGATTGGAAGATTGTATGGTAGTTCATTGTGGGGCTTCTTTTCTGCCTGTCTAGCAGGAATAACTCATAGTTATTATAATCGCACTTTAGCCGGCTATTACGATACCGATATGTTTTCCATAACTATTCCTGCATTTGCACTTTATTTTTTGCTCTCAGCGTGCCGAAGGAACTCGATTCACTATGCATTCCTTGGAGCGTTGTCCTTGTTTATCTACAATTTCTTCTATTCTTCCAGCCAAGCCGTAACAGCATCTTTGGCAGTGGCTTTTATTTCCTATCAAATATTATTACTTTTCCTTGATTCATTTGTAATTGGAAATAAGAATAAGACAGAGGCTATATGGTCACATAATGCAATCTTCTCTTACAAGTCGATTGTGTTAATTGGATTTGCCGCATATGCGGAGTCATGGTCGGGAGGTTCAGTTGTGGAGGCTTCAGATGGGCGTTTTTTCTCGGGTATTCTTATTTTAACTGCGCTCTGGTTTTTTCTGAATGGTTTGTGGCTATGCAAAGATGGCAAAAGATTTAAGTGCTCTCTTTTGAAAAAAAAATTACCGATAGATTTTCCACGCACATTACTTCCTGTTTTCTCTTTATGTGTACTCATTTTTGTTGGACTTTTTGGCGAAATTCAGGGGAAAATCTTTAGTAAGCTACAAAGTTATGTATCCGCTGGTGAAGGAAAATCGTCACAAGTTTTCAGCTCCAATAAAGGCTACGGGTTACATTATTTAGATGTTGTTTCAACGGTTCGAGAAGCAAGTGGAATTCCACCCGATGTAGTTCGGAACCGAATTCTTGCCGATTCTCCATCCTGTTCATGTCCTCGGTGTTTGCCGCAAAGCGAAAAGAATGATGCATGGATAATCCCAACCGCGATTATCGGATTTATTGGATTGATAGTATTAATTCTACGATATTGGGAACTTTGCTTAACGGTTCCATTTTTAGCGATTGCTTACTATTGCTTTAAAGGTGCGGTTGGTCTTCGTTTTACGGTTCATGTAGGAAATGTCGCATCTTTGGGTTTAGTATTTCTAATCTTAGTAATAATTTGGGCTGTATTTCGATTGTTTTTCATCAAGCCGGGTTTAATTCCGTTAAAATATAACGATGGAATCAAATGGTGTTCATGGATCTTTTCGGCATTTGTTGTCTATTTCTTTGCCTTTCCAAACATCCAGCATGCCAAAAACTACAATTCTCATGTAGTCTACCCCATTAAGACTATCGAGGTTTTGAATAAGCTAAACGAAGCGTCTGACCCGGGCGATTTTGTTGTTACGTGGTGGGATTATGGCTCAGGGTGTTGGTTTTATGGAGACACTCGTACTTTTACATCTCCTGCACATCAGACCTTTGATAATTTTTTAACTTCAGAAATATTACGTTCTCCCTCCCCCTCGCGGGCAGCCAATCTTGCTCGGTTAAAAGCGGAAACTTTTATTGACCTTCAGGATAAGAGAGAAAAGGGCGAGTCTACATTTGGAACTGCAGTGCAAGCTATCTTTAAAGATGGAACGCCTGACTTAGAATTTTATCAAGGTTTAATCAGTGACTTGGAAAGCAATAACTCAATCCTTCCACCCAAAACGAGTGATATCTTTCTTTTTCTACCCTATGAAATCCTCCGAATCTTTCCAACTATACTAAGCTTCAGTTCAAGAAATCTCTATTTTCCGCAAAAATACGCAGCCAACGGTCCCAACTCTAAAGACCCTCCCATGTTAATCTTAAAGAACGGAAGGAGAGAGGGAAATTCGATTATATTTGATGGAGGCTATCGTATTGACCGAAGAGGTAATTTGCGAATTGATGGCGCAAAAGGTGGTATCATTCGGTACGGACAAATTCTTTCTGTTCAAGATGATGGCCAACCGGCCAGCCAGATCAACTCTCTTGAATTTGACGGATTGACAATTCCTTCTAATATCGATTCCTCAGCGGCCAGGAGGATATTATTTGTTCAGCAGAAAAAAGAAGTGGTCATTTTATCGCCCGAGACATTTCGTTCCACATTTGCGAAAAGGTTCTTGTTAGATCGTTTTGACTCAAAAGCATATAATCATCCTTTATTTGAAAAAGGTGCATTTCCTCGAAATCAACCTTACATGGCACAAGCCGATTGGGTTACACAATCGGGTAAAACATTATCATTAAACATGAGAGGTGGATATCGTATTGACGCTGATTTATCCAAAAACCTTGCCCGGATTCCTGGTATTAAAGAACCAGTCCCATTTAGTTTTCATCGCTCTGTGACTCAAGCCGATGGAAAAATAGTTAAGTTGCCCTCTCAGACCAGTCCCAATTCTCGGTTTCATCTCATACAAACTAGTATCCCAGTTTTTGTCGGCGGTAGAACCTATAAGATACCGGAAGGAGGTAAGTCTCTTCTCGAGGTTGCTCAGGCAAATGGTTTACCACTCCACCACCTCATTTCTTCAACCGGAAAAGAAAAATCTTATCAATTTACTGCAGGAGAGAAATTAGAAATCCCGGCAAAGGGGTATGAACTCCGCCCGTCTTTTTTCTTTTTAGACAATGAAGTTTTTAATAGCGTTTTAATACAGGGATTTTTAATGGAAAATTTAGACACCAACTTTTTTGAGTTAATTTATTCCTCTCCTTGGGGGAAAGTATACAAGTTCTTACGATAATAATTCTTTGTATTTTTTTTCGTTCGTCCGCTAATTGAAAGTAACATAACAATAATTTTTAAATTTAGTATAATTATTGCTTGTATTTTCAAAATCTCTTCTTTTTAATACTTATTAAGTTATGAAAAATATATTCTTTGCATCAATTCTTTTTATCATTCCATTGTTTTCCTACGCACAGGATATTGTACCCACTGAAATTGTGGATCCAAAAGGGGCGATCATTATCGCCCAACTTGAAGGAGAAGTATCTGTAATTAATAATTCTACTGGAGTTGCCTTACCGGCAGAGAAGGTGAAAGCGGGAGGTATTTTATTTGATGGGCATACGGTGAAGACAATGGAGAATGCGAAAGTTGTTTTGCTAATGTCCAATGGTACGGTATCGACCCTTAAAGCCAACTCGATTTTAAATATCAAAAAGTTTACTCAGAGTAAATTCGACCCAGGTGCTACTAAACTTTCTGAATTAGAGGGTGAACCAAGTTCATCCGATGTGGTCATTGACTTAAATTTAGGTGACATGGTAGTGGACATCAAAAAGTTAGATAAGAAATCTAGTTTCAATATCGAATCTCCAGTTGGAACTGCTGGGATTCGTGGAACTCGAGTGGGTATGAATATCCAACAGGCCCCTGGCGGAGGCTTTACCAGTAAAGTTACTGTTCCTGAGGGAACTATCGCTTTTACTCCCCCCCCTCCACCGGCTTCTCCCCCCGGTGTCGCACCGCCACCTCCGCCTGAACCAGTCTCTGTTTCGGCTGGGCAGGCCGTTACTCCCTCGGTTTCTTCTACGGGAACTGCTTCGGCCCCCCCTGTACCCGCACCTGCACCTCCTGCTGATTTGGCGGCGATTGATTCCGACCTAGACACCGCCGTCGCAACCACAGCAGATGTTTCTATGGCAGAAGTTTCAACTGCCGTAAGTGAAGTTGCTGCCGAAGCTCCAGCTGAAGCTCCAGCTGAAACTGCTCCTGCCGAGGAACCTGCCGAAGAGCCAAGTGATGAGCCAGCACCCGCTGACGAACCTTCAGATGAACCAAGTGATGAGCCTGCACCCGCCGATGAACCAGCACCGGCAGATGAGCCAAGCGATGAACCTGCTCCAGCTGACGCTCCTAGTGATGAACCCCCAGCTGACGATGCACCACCTGCGGACGCACCACCTCCAGAAGAAGCTCCTCCCCCAGCAGATGCACCCCCCGCTGACGCACCTCCCGCAGATGCTCCTCCACCACCAGCAGCAGAGGCACCTCTCGCAGATGCGCCACCTCCCCCTGCCGATGCACCACCACCTGTTCCAGTTGCCGACGC
>CAJQKB010000050.1 GCA_905478775.1 uncultured Opitutales bacterium
GGCAGGACGGCAAGCCAATTTTCATCCACCGCAAGCTCGAGTGCTTTTCGGGGATCGTTTTGAATAATACTTCTGAATACTGGCGCCCTGTCCTTCGCGAATTTTTCTCCTCTTTTGATCAATTCCCATTTAATTCTTGGATCATGTTCACAGTTCGTTTTTTCAAAGCATTGAAATGCTTCAAATGTTTGGAGCCAGTTATCAAATGCAACAATGGCAGTATGCTTGGATAAATCTTGGTACTTTTCAGTCTCACACCATTCCGCATCTTTGGATACAATCGGAAGGTTTAGTTCTGGTTTACTGACTTTTTTTTCTAGCGTATTGTGTTCTTTTCTTTCGACTGATTTTTGAGAAACAACCTCTTTGTTTTCATTGGAATTACCACTTAGAAGACTCTCACTTTTTTCAAAAAGGGCGAACACTAGAAACCCTAAACAAGCCCAAGGGAGAAAAAATTTGAACAAACGAGCCCCAAGCCTATGTTTTGGGCTTTTGGAATAACTGCTTGGGGCGGGCTTAGGCATATTGTAAGTTACATTATAAACAAATTATTATCAAGCTTACCGATTAAGGCCAGATACAGATGTAGTGGATGTCATATAATAGGGTAATCTTTTCCATTTAATAGATTATATGTAATAGTTGCGTATATTCTTATGGTTTCTCTTATTCTTTCTTTACCAAATTCAAATTACTGGAAGGGCTAGACAGATCATTAAAACCAAATGCTGGGCGATTACTGACATTCCTTGAAAAGAATTATAATTACTTAGGAGCTGCAATTTGAGCTCCCCCTTTTGGAGTTCTGCGAATTGTTCCCGTAGGAGTCATAATAACGGGATCTTTAAAAATAGATTGCGGGCTGATATTTTGAATCACTTCACGAACCGGCGAACCACCACGGGATACGATACTGGCACTTACGAAAATTAATAAATTTCTTTTGGAATAACTCTCCGCAGAAGACTGAAATAGTCTTCCGATCAAAGGAATATTTCCAAGAACGGGAATTTTGTCGTTCACCGTCTTAACTTCTTCGCGAGTAAGTCCACCGATAATTACAGTGGCACCATCAAAGATGGTTACAGATGTATTCACCTTACGGACCGAGAAAATTGGCATTAATATACCGGAGGGTTGTATGATCATTGGGGGAGTACCGGCTGCAGAAGTTCCGATCATTGCGGACGAACCACCGTACTCAATAAAACCGTCGAATTCGGTGACCTTCGGGCTTAACTCAAGGGCAATGGAATTATATTTCTCAATCCTCGGAGTAACATCCATCACGACTCCCACTTCCCTGAAACCGGGCTGCTCATCATCGGGTGCAACGGTATCAAATTGAGGAACTGCACTCTGTATTTGAATTGCCTGAGCCAAAGCACCAGCACCTCCTTGCTGCGCTCCTCCTCCCCCTCCTCCTCCGCCCGGCAACGGAGCGGGTTCGTAACCTGTTGGGTAAATAAATTCCTGAGCAATGGTGATTTGTGCAGGCTGTCCGTCCATTACCGTAATTCTTGGTGCACTGAGTAAGTCAGTTCCCTGTTTACGCTGCAGGGCACTTATCAGTAGTTTTGCCTGGCTTCCTCCCAAAATCATACTGCCCCCGCTTCCCCCCATGGTTAAGCTTTGACTACTTGCTTGCATGAGTGGTGATACTCCCTGACCTATCCCAATTTTACCCGGCAAATTAGGGGTTGGGTTGGGGATATTTAAACTCGCATCGCGATTGTCAGGAATACTAATTATGGTATCTCGAGAAGTTCCGCTGGCAGAGTGAGCTGTTGCCAATGTACGAGTATTTCCAGTAAAACTTTTCCCAAAACTAATCACCGGTTGTCCATTTGAGTCAACCACTGGGTTTAACGTAGTGGGGTCTAGGACAAAGCTGGGGTCATCCCAACTGTATTGCCAATCGAAACTAATTTCATCCAGTGCACCTTCCTGAACTTCCAAAAATTTTGTTTCGATCTCTACCTGACGGCTCGAATCAGCATCCAGTCTTTCCAAAATTCGTTCAATGAGGTCCAATAAGCGACGTTCATGAGTAACGATCATTTGAAAGCCATCAAAGACAAACTTTTGCCCTTTTGTATCATCAAATGGAATACCCGCTCCTTCTAAAAAAGCTTTTATTTTGGCTCCTGTGTCATCCGCTCCTCCTCCGCCGCCTCCGGGTGCAGGTGCGAAAGGATCCGCTCCTCCTCCCCCCATTCCGGCACCGGCACCTCCGGTCATTCGCTGAATCGTTCCCTGCGTAACTTCATAAAATTCCGTTTCGAGAGAGCGACCGGTAAAAGTACCGCCCGATTTCGATACCACAATCGCATCATTTCGTATGTCATAGGTCCAACTTACCATTTCTGCTATAAATTGAATCATTTTGCCAAGCGCCATAGGATTGAGGGTGATAGTAACATTAGGAAATGGCTCATCCCCATTGGCTAGTGGAATGATATTTACTCCTTTTTTGGCTGGATCCGGCTCGGTAAGATCAAAGGTTTTTGCTTGTCTTTGAAGTTCCTGCATCACTTCTGGTAGAGGGGATTCAAAAAATTGCACACCGGGAACTTGAATAATTTTTAATTTGTTCTCTAAATTGCTCGGACCCTCTTTTACTTTCTCGACTTCTTCAATTTGTCGGTCAAATACCTTCGGCCTTTCCCATTCACGTTCAATTTCTTCAAGCATTTCTGCACGAGTCTTTAAATATCCAAGATAACTTTCCTCGGCCCGCATTCTGGCAATGCGTTTAAGCATTTCCTTCGCTTCATAATTATCAGAAAATTGAGTTTCAATGGTTCGATATGTTTCGGTCGCTCCAGTAAGATCACCATTAATAAATTGTACTTTCGCACGCATCAATAATTCATTTAGCGCCTCCCTAGTATCCTTCCAATCCGCCGTAAACTCAGTAATATCTCTACGATAGGGGTTTGCCTTGTCTGCCGCAATTCGATCTTCCATGCGTTTTGCTTTTTCCAATTCGTTATCAAGTGCCTTCTCCCCTTCCGTCTGTTTTAGACCGGGTCTACCAAATGACATTGGATCTCCCTGTATATCGCGATCCTGGTAAAAACCGGTTCGAAATGCGTCTAAATACTGATTCGCTAAGTCCCAGTCTTTGTTGGATCGTGCATCTTCCGCTTTGTCTAAATTGATACGATTTTTTAACAACGCTGCATCCAATATTAATGGCCAAGTACGCGTATTGGGCTCGAGGAAAAGCTTTATCTTAAGAAGGGATTTGTCCGCCTCTTCGTATTCTTTCTTTCGAATCATGCCCTTTGCTTTTGCCAAAAGTTCTTCAGCCAGTACTGCCTGTTCCTCCATTTTTTCTTTGGCTTTATCCATTTCGGCCTCGAAGTCTGTTTGTTGCTCTATTCCCAAAGTTTCAGACTCTGCCTTTCTGCGAGACTCCTCCACATCTTGATAGTCAACCACAAGCTCCTGCACCCGTCCTACCTTACCCTTGAGCATCGCCTCCCCCATGCGGTACCATGTGATTTGTTGTTTCGTTTTATAAATATCACTAATTAGTGCAATGCTTGAAACATTCGATGGCAATATCCCCAGGGCTTCATCAAGCTGATCTAGGGCTAAGTCATATTGGCCATCAGCACCGTCTTTGCGGGCTTTTTCTAACAATCTCTCGGCTCGACGCATCGATGTGCCCATTTTTGCCTTCTCGGACTCCATTAGCCTTTCAAAGTCTGGCTTTGCGTCATCTTCGGGAAGGCCCGCCTTCGCACGAATCTCGGATAAATCTTTTTTGGCCTTTTCTAATTCTTCGACTAATTTGCCTACTAGTGTTGCATCGGTTGAACCCTCTTTCTTAAGAACCAATTCTCTCTGTCTTTTTCTACCCTGTAATTCGACATCAATATTTTCTCGATAGCGAGAAAGGAATTGACTGGCTAATGAATATTTTTTATCCGCCATCGCTTCCTGTGCCAATTGGTAATATAGTTTCGTTTCTGCCTTTCGGATTTGATTGAGATAAAAACTATTTTCTTCGTTTTCGGTTATTTTCTCTAACACAACTCGAGCCATTTTCTGAGCCTCTTCCACTTTTCCCGCGCCAGCTAACTCACGGATATTTTGAAGTACTCGAACTAAATTCGTTTCCGTTCCAATGTTAAATATTGGTTCCGAAACCACATTGGTTTTTATTTCGGGAGAAGTAGATTGTTGAGGTAAATTATTGAGCTGCGAATTTTTATCACTTATTTGGGCATGCAAGGAAGGGAAAGACAGGCATACACATGTCATTGTGATTAAACGAAAGTATAAGTTTAAATGCATGAAAATTAGGGGCAATAGAATAAAAATTCTTAACACACCATTCCATACATTGATGGAGTTGGGTCAATAAATAAAAATGGTAATTGTAAACGAAATTAAATTTTAGAAATTAAGGGTTTTGACAGTAATTTTATCTGTCCCTGAAATCCTTTTTTCAATCTCGATATTTTTATTTTCTTTATCGATGCGAAGCAATTTATAACTCCTGTTCCCAAAATTAAATACTTTTTCAATTTCATTGGCGTCTAACTCGATCGAGCTCGGTACTTCACCCGCAATATCGAACTTTAAATTGATTTTATAATCACCTGTGTCCACTTTCTCCATCAAGCTATTAATCTCAAATGGTTTCCCTCCTTTTTTAAAATCACGAACCAAAGCACGACCCACCATTTTAGCACCACCCGTTTTAGGGTCTTTTACCTGTTGAACGGTAAAAAATTCTACCTGTACCAGTTTTTCTTCATCGTCCGGACTTGTCTTAATTAAGGATGGCATACCCGGGCGGTAATTTTCATTTTCTTTGTAAGGAATATTCAATTCCAAACGATTTTTGACATATTTATCTGAGTTTGCGGAGACTTTAGTTTGAAAGTCCTCGAAATAAGGAGTCTTTCCTATCCAGCTCGCTAATTTTAATCGATAATGATTTTTTTCAAAGGAAACAACGGTCAAGCCAAACTCTTCTTCTTTTGCTTCTTCAGTGGGAGCTTCTGGTAGTGTTGTAGTTAATTCACCGTTTACCAAATAAATAATGGGCGGGGTAAACAGATCGTAAATGGAAGAGTTTCCTTCAGTCGCACTACTTGTCCAGCGACTCTTTTCTGTCCGATTTGAATCGTTTAAGAATTGGGACTTGGTTTGATAGACAGAAATTTTTGAATCACTTTCATCTATTGTATCGATCTCTTTATCCAAAACCAGCTTTTGTTCACCACGAATAAACTTAATATCTTTAAAACTAATATTTTTTACCCCTTTTTCGGTATCTAAAGCGATCGGGTTTCTCGATTTGTCCCACCCAGCTGTTAAAATCGTACTACTCGGGTTTAATAATCTTCCTTTGTAAATTTCTTGAGATTTCATCTGAATGGTAACCCGGCTTTTTTTCGAAAATATTACTTTTTTTACACTGAATTTTTCGATTTCACCCGACCCGATATTATGAATTTCAATACTGTCTCCGGGTACCAGTTGAGTCTCTTTTAACAGGACTAATACATCTTCTCCGCCAACCGAGTCGATAGAAAAGGAATGAGCGACTGAAGGTTTATTTTTCTTTTCTGAATCACTGGGCTCCAAAAAGGAGATAACACCGACAATTCCAAGAGTCAGTAGTACCAGTACAATGGCGATTTTGTCGTAATGTGAATTAACGAATTTCACGATTTAAAAAGATTTTATCTAATCTCGAACCTATTTTTGAATTTCCTGATAATTCTAAGAACTTCTGTAGTGGTTCTTCATTCAGTTGTACTGTCTTTAAAGACCTAACCAAGAAAGATTCAAAGTCCCGCTCAATTTCATAAACATACTCAATTAAAAATGTAAATGTTGATTCTACATTCTGAACAATCGGGAGCGGTGTGGCGGAATTGCCCGTTTCTGAAGGAAACGGACTTGGCGCAGATTGAGGAGTGAAGGAGTTACCTAATTCAACCGATCGACTAACAATTAAGTCTTTTACAAGAAAGGGAGGCCTTAACTGATTAATAAAACTTCGTGCATGGGATGTGTGACCTTTAAACTCTATCACAAATGCAAAAGATTTTATTCCACCAGTAAAGCGAACCAATTTATCGGTAAAATTCGGGCTCGTTAATTGATCGCCAGCAATATGCTGGCTGTCTTCTTCACCCACTGGCTCACGAGATACCGTGAGGAGATTAATTCTATGCTCCCCATTGGAGGATTCAGTTAAATATTCGATTAAGGTGGAAATAATCTTACTTTGAATGCCGAGTAATTTTGCCTCGTTTTTTGAAAAACTTGGCCAAAATCCGTCATAGGAAGACAGCCCAAATCCGTATTTCTTTTCTTCGGCCTGGTTGGCCACACCAAACGGATTGCTTCCAGTTGATTCATTTTGATTACAATCAATATTATTTTTTTTACACATGCTGCGTAATCGGGAATAAAGCCTTGTCAAATCTGCGTTGATTGACTCCGGACTTTTATTTTTCCAGTTGGTAAAAATATTATCACTTGGGTTTAGAATGTTATTCCAAAAACGATGCTGATCTTTTTCTAGAGTCGATAAAGTTAACAAATCATCTGTCGCTAAGCTTGCATCTTCAGAAAGTCCTTCGTATAGCAAAAGTTCTTCGTTTAGACTACCCGCCTTTTGTTCTTCACCTTTTATAGACGAAATAATTTCTTCAAGATTTTCTCCTGAATTACAGGATATAAATTGTAGTGAAGTAAACAAAACCAAAAACAAAAACAGCAAGGAAAAGAAAAACTTATTGTGTTTTAAAAAATTCATGGATTACAGCTTAAGATTTCGGAATAAATTCATATTTAAAATGAGTAAAATACCGTTTAAATAAATCTCCTTTTCCTTCGATTGAAAAAGTTTTTTTGGCAACCTTTTCAATAAAGGGAAGTGCTTCCAAATATTGAGTCAATGCTTCTTGTTTTACGCTATTTAATTCAATTAAGTGATTTCTCTTCTCGTTCGCGTCGGAGTCCTTAAAGGTTTCATCGATCCGAACTAAATATCTGCCAGAAAGTATTATTTTGTATCTCTTTTTTCCTTTCAAGAATTGAGTACCTATAATATTTTCTCGGCTTCTTGCGGAGACTTCTTGAAACCTTAATTCATCAAACCAAGCGTCCGATACATCAGCATGGTCCAATGATCCCTGCAACTGGTTAAGGAAATCTTGTATCACCCAACAGGAAAAACTTTTTTCTCTGAATATTTGATTTCGTTCGAAAACCAATTGATTAAGTTTATCAGTAAACAAGAACTTTTCCTGAAGTAATTCCTGGTCGGCAATATTTGATTTTAGGTCTCTTGTGCCCTGCTGTAATGAACTGAGTTCTTTTTCTAGCTCATCCTCCAGAGATGATTTATTCAAAATGCTCGGTATTGGCAGTAGTGAGAAAATAAATGCGGCGGTTAATAGCAGTGGTATTTTCTTTTTAAAGGATAAGTGCGTCAGCTTATTTGCAGGGAGTAAATTAAGAGGACGCTTTAAGGTATTCCCTTCATTACTATTCAAAATTGCAGTCGCAAGCCCAACTGGTTCGCCAATCATGTAAGGAAGAAGGGCGCGCATTTCTTGGCTTATTCCATCCTCTAACAGTAAGCTCTTCAGGGGGTCAAAATAATCAATATCTAGGCTTTGGCTTTGGCTAAGGTATTCGGGTAAGTTGTTGAGCAGTGCACCTCTCCCGGCAAGAAACATCCGATTTGGAGACTTTCCTTTTTTAAGCCTTTTGTAGGTTACAATTGATCGGGTAATTTCTTGACTTGCTCGATTTAAAAACTGCTGCGAGCAATTTTCTAGTACTTGGACGCTTGGGTCTTCCGGTGAAAAAGCAACCTGTCCTGAAAAATAACTTTTTTTGATTTCCTCTGCTTTCTCAAATAATATCCCTAAACTGTCCGATATATTTTGTGTGAGAGCGTTTCCCCCTATTGCTATACTTCGGATAAGAAAGCCAGTGGGATTAATAAAAAGTAAATTCGTAGATTTTGCACCAATGTTAACAACAAGTGTCTCTTGTTGCTCTAATCCCACGCCCGATGAAATTAGTGCATTGTAGTCCAGAATCGGTGCAGGTGTAATTTGCAGAGGGTTTAATCCAATCTCAACCACTTTTTCACAAAATGTTTCCGCAATTTCTGGCTTCACCGCAAAGGCAAGAATTTCCTGCTCTACCCCATCATCATCAATTACCTGATAGTCCCATATTAATTCGGCCAATGGGAATGGCATTTTTTGGGACAGTTCAAACGCTACTATTTTTTTCTGTTTCTCTTCGTTTACATGGGGAACACGTATTGTTTTGTTAAGAAGCAGGCTTCCGGGAAATATAAAACGTGCATCCCCTTTAAGTTTTTCGTTTTTACAGAGTAATTCCAATCCGGCAATCAATGAATCTAGCCAGATTTGGTCATTACTGTAGTCATAGTGTAGAGTTTGAAGAGCAACCTGCTTGAGTTTTAATTTACCACCTTCTGAAGAAAACACACTCGCGGACACATGAGAAATACCGCAATTTATAATTACTTCTCTCTTCTCGCTCATAAAAAGAAATGGCAGGAAATAAAATTAATATCCCGATCCCTTAATTCTCTTCACCGGTCCCACTCCTTCCAAGTAATTAGAACTGACAATGTGTGCGGGTAATAAAATTCCTTCATTTTTAGACGCATTTGATTGGGCCTGTTGTTTAAACTTTTGAAGTATTGTTTCCTCCCTGTATTTATCAAAAGAAATGGAGTCCGAAATTTCTAGTGGTATTCCATCGTATATTATTTCTACCACATACCCGACTGCATTAATATAGGTTGATAAAAAGCCATCCCTTTCGGCAATCGCGGCAGGAAATAAAAAGTGGGCATATTTTGTATTTCTATCAAATTTAACAGTCATATATTCCACTTCCGCACTGTAGTATTGATAAAATTCTATATCGGGCAATTTCAGGGTGCGCAGATTTTTCTTTTGATATTCATTAAGGAAACATAACGAAAGTCGAACTTTTATGTTATTGATAAAATCAATATTGATTAGGTCCTCCTTGCTCGACGGTTTTCTAGATTTAAATTTTTCCAGCAATGGATGGGTAACAAATACAAAGGGAACGGAGGCTTTGACCCACTGATCTGATTCTTTCGTAATGGTTATCTTCCCTCCCAGTTTAACAAATTGATCCGGATTTGCCTTCAAGTTTCCAATAAAAAGTACGGATACAAGAAAAAATAATGGAGTGGGTAAGAATTTCATGGGACTGAGCTTTTGTGGTTTTGTATTATGGTAGATTGCCATCTTTCCAAATCTTGTGTACATATAACAAGCATAAACTAATGGAATTTAAGATATCTTGCTTACTTTTTATTCGCAATCACGCAGAAAAAATTCTTTTACTCAAGAGGAAAAAATCTCCGAACCAAGGTTTGTGGAGTCCTCCTGGGGGAAAATTGAATATGAACATAGGTGAATCTCCTTACGAGTGTGCAGTTCGGGAGGCAAAAGAAGAAACTGGTATGACCCTGAATAATGACGATTTATCTCTCTTTGGCTATGTGTCCGAAAAGGGATACGAAAATTCGTGCCATTGGTTAATGTTTCTATTCGAATGTAAAAAGACTATTGTAAACCTTCCCCAAGAATTTGAGGAAGGATATTTTGATTTTTTTACTAGAGATGAAATTAATCATTTAGGAATTCCAGCATCTGATCATGAACTTGTCTGGCCTTTCTACGATAAACAAAAATCTGGTTTTTGGGGAGTATCTGCTGACTGCTCTAATCCCCTTTTACCTAAGATTAAGATTGAAGCGAGTCCCGAATAAATAGATAATTTCGAATTCTATTAACTTTTACCCGATTTTTTAAATTTATGGAAGGCTTACACCACGATACTATTTTAGAACCATCTGCAACAGATTCTGACAAAAAAAAGGGGGATCCAAAACTAGAAGAAAAAGAAAAAGCCCTACCGAACCAAGAGAGTGCCGAAGATTTTTCTACCTCCTCTGCGAATCAATCGCTTTCGGCTGAGGATAAGGTTGATTTGTATGAAAAAATGCTTCGGATCAGAAGGTTTGAAGAACGATCCCTTCGCTCCTACCAACAGGGTCATATTGGAGGGTTTTTACACCTCTATATTGGGCAGGAAGCCGTGGCAGTGGGTTCAGTTTCTATGCTTGGTGAAGACGATCATGTAATCACTGCTTACAGAGACCATGGTCATGCATTGGCAGTTGGGATGGATTTTGATGAATGCATGGCTGAACTTTACGGAAAAAAAACCGGTTGCTCCAAAGGAAAGGGCGGTTCGATGCATTTCTTCGCACCCGATAAAAACTATTGGGGGGGACATGGTATAGTAGGGGGACAGACGCCCCTTGGGTTGGGAATTGCTTTTGCCCTTAAGTATAACAATAAAAAGGGATCATGCCTTTGCTTTATGGGGGATGGCGCGACGAACCAGGGCCCTTTTTATGAATCTCTTAACTTGGCTTCTCTCTGGAATCTTCCCGTCGTTTATATCATTGAAAATAATGGCTATTCCATGGGCACGGCAGAATCTCGACATTCCGCGGGGGACCCACTTGCACGACGGGGAGACGCTTTTGACATAGATTGGTCCGTTTCCAATGGGCATGATATTTACGAGGTAAGGCAGACCATTTCGGATGCTTTGGCTAGTGCACATGAAAACTGCAGGCCCTCGGTACTTGAAATTGTAACCTACAGATACCGCGGGCATTCGGTCGCAGATCCCGACCAAACCTATCGAAGCAAAGAAGAAATTGAGGAATACAAAACAAATAAAGATCCTTTAAATTTGTTTCGTGAGAAATTAATCAAAGAAGGTAACATTACGGAAGACCAAATTAAAACAATCGATAACAGAGCGAAGGGCGATGCGGATGCATCTGCTGAATTTGCGGATGCAAGTCCTTACCCAGATCCAAGTGAATTGATGGATGATATTTACTGGGAAACCGATAATCCTGATAAAAAAACATCTCAGGGCACCATGTTTTTCGAAACTCCAGCTTAATTCAAAAAATATAAATTTATGGCAATAATAACTTACAGAGAAGCACTCAATCAAGCTCTCTCAGAAGAAATCGAAAGAGATAACAATGTGGTGCTTCTGGGAGAAGAAGTCGCTCAGTTTAAGGGCTCATATAAAGTTTCGGAAGGTATGCTAGAAAAATTTGGTGCCGACCGAGTGATCGATACCCCTATTAGTGAAGCTGCATTCTCTGGACTCGCTGTGGGGGCTGCAATGATGGGTATGAGACCCGTTGTAGAATTTATGTTCTGGAGCTTTTGCTATGTTGCATTTGATCAAATATTTAATAACGCAGCAAGTGTGAGATATATGTCGGGAGGACTTATTAATGTTCCAATCGTTTTTAGAGGCCCCGCAAATGGTGGAACTAATGTTGGAGCGACACACTCACATACCCCCGAAAATTTTGCTGCAAATACACCAGGCCTTAAGGTAATTTGCCCAGCGACTCCAGCCGATGCGAAAGGAATGCTTAAAGCTGCCATTCGGGACAATGACCCTGTTTGTGTTATGGAAAATACCATTTTGTACAACATGAAGGACGAAGTTCCGGATGACCCCGATTTTATTATTCCTCTCGGGAAAGCAAATATCCTCAAAGAGGGTAATGATATGTCCATAATTGCTCACGGAAAAGCAGTTCATACCTCCCTGGAAGTTGCCCAAACACTCGAAGAGAAGCATAATATTTCCGTGGAAGTTCTGGATTTAAGGTCAATCCGACCCTTGGATGTTGATGCAATAATTAAAACGGTCAAGAAAACTAACCGAGTGTTACTGGTGGAAGAAAACAAACCGTTTTGTGGGGTCGATGCACAGATTGCTTTTCTTATACAAGACCAAGCATTCGATTATTTGGACGCACCCATTAAAAGAGTCTCCGCAATAGATGCTCCTCAGGCATACAGTAAAGCACTTGAAAATGTTCAAATTCCTGCCCATGACCGAATTTTGGCCAAAGCAATGGAACTAATTTAAACTTTAAAACATAAGATGGCTATAATTATAGAAATGCCCAAGTTGAGTGATACTATGTCGGTAGGTACTCTCGTGAAATGGCACAAAAAAGCAGGTGACCTCGTAAAGAATGGCGATATTTTAGCTGAAGTTGAAACAGACAAGGCTACGATGGAGCTAGAAAATTTTGATGATGGTACATTATTAGAAATTTTTGTAGGCGAAGGAGATGAAGTCCCAATTGGAAGTCCACTTGCCGCAGTTGGAGAACCGGGTGAAGAGGTAACTGCTCCTACAAAGCCCGCGGACGAGCCGGTGGAGGAAAAGGCGGAGAAAAAAGAAATTCCACCACAGGTCGAGGAAATTACTGCAAGCGATCCTGCTCCGGAAGCACAATTACAACCCGCACAACCGCAAACCGAAGTCACACGGATTACTGGTGATGACTCTGATAGAATATTAATATCGCCGCTTGCAAAAAAAATGGCGGGCGATCTTAATCTCGATTTAAATGACCTAAAAGGCACCGGGCCAAAGGGGAGAATAACCAAAAAAGATATTCTTTCCCATTCTCCTGAAACATCCAAGAAACAGGAGGTCACTGTTCCCGAAAATATTCCCACCCCTCAAACAAAAAAAATCAATTTACCCTCCCCCGGTATTCGAGAAGACCGGTTAATTCCGGTTTCTAAGATGAGATCAATTATTGCCCAAAGGCTTCTCGAATCAAAAAATACCATTCCTCATTTTTATCTTCAAAAAGAAATAAATGCCACTCCATTGAAAGAGGCACGAGTAGCATTAAATATTAAATTAGCCAACAGAAACCCTAATGCTCCGTCAAAGCTAACTCTCAATGATATTATTTTAAAAGCATGTGCTGAGACAATTTCACTCGTTCCAGAAATTAACAGTTCCTGGGAAGAAAAAGAAATCAAACTGCATGGCGGAATTCATCTCGCTTTTGGAGTTGCGGTGGAAGATGGTCTTCTTACTCCAGTTGTTCGGAATGCAGACCAATTAGCTCTAGAGGATTTATCTATCGAGGCAAAATCTCTTATAACGAAAGCCCGTACCAAAAAACTTTCTCCCAATGAAATGGCCGGGTCGACTTTTACAGTTACCAATTTAGGTATGTTTGGTATAGATTTTTTTAGTGGTATCATTAACCCACCGAATGCCGCAATTCTCTCGGTTGGTGCAATTGTCAAAAAACCTATTGTTGATTCTTTGGGCAATATAAAAGCCGGAGAAACGATGATGCTTGGATTAAGTTGCGATCATCGATTGGTAGATGGTGCGATTGGGGCTCAGTTTTTAAAACTTCTTGCTGAAACCCTAGAGAACCCAGCCTCTATGCTCGTATAAATATTAGGCAATCCGTTTATTTGCATCTTCGACAAGCCATTCTGAAATTTCTTTCATTTGTAAAGAAACTTGTTTCTTAGACTCGATTAAGTCTAGGGCATTCTTTTCACCGCAGCCAAATAAATAGTATTTAATTTTGGGTTCTGTTCCACTAGGTCGGATAGCAATCGTAAAACCGTTTTCCAATTCGAGCATAAGAAAGTTTTCAATAGATAATTCGTCTTCATCCTCATCTATGTATCCCTTATCTAAAAAATCTTTACACTTTACCACAGCAATACCGGACACTTCTTTTAATTTCGAGGTCCGATAGGATGCCGCGAGAGTCTTAATGGTCTCACTTCCTTCTGCCCCTTCAAAATATAAGTTTTCGGTTTTCTCTTCATGATAACCATATTTTTTGTAAAGATTATCAAGAAATTGTAAGGGTTCAGTTTTACTGGATTTCAAAAAAGCGAAAAGTTCGGCGATTGCTAATGCGGATGCATTTCCGTCCTTATCTCTGACTACATCTAGAGGTAAATATCCATAACTTTCTTCGACTGAAAGAATAACATAAGTTGAATATCTTGTAAGAATATCAATTCGAGCAAATAAATCGGTCCCGTCAAAGTCGATTGATAAACCTTCTTTTTCTTTGATTTCTATTATTGCTTGGTCTTCATACTTACCTAGCTTTTCCGCCATCCACTTAAAACCGGTTGGTGTATTGATACATTTTACCCCAAATGATTCTGCAATGCGAGAAATCATCGGAGTGGTAACAAATGTCTTTAAAATGGCCACCTGATTAGGACCTTCGTCGGTAATTATTTTCTTTCTTCTGGCCACAATTAACCGGTATTCAGAGAGCATGACAGCGACTTGATTACCTGTTAAACAAACATACTTCCCCGCTGATGTACGAACAGCTACTCCAATTCTGTCACTGTCTGGATCAGTTGCTAAAACAAGGTCAGATTTTGTTTTCTGTGCAACAGAAATTCCCTTTTTGAGTGCTGCAGGATTTTCAGGATTTGGAGAGTCAACTGTGCTAAAATTAGGGTCTTGCTGGTTTTGTTCGTCTACCACCGCAACTTCTACCCCGTGATCCCAAAGTGCTGGAATCGCCGATATTGATCCCGTTCCATGAATAGGAGTGAAAACAAGTTTGGGGGCGTGGTCTTTTAATATATCTGGATCCATCACGGAATCTTCGAGTGCTGCCCGATACGCCAAATCATCTTCAGTGGGTAATGTATTCCAATTTTTTTCTTCCGTTTTCAAGGAAAGAAGAGGTAATAATTCACTTACTGAAATTGACTGGTATCTATTAACTACTTCTTCGGCGTGGGGTGGTACCAGTTGTGAGCCATCGGCAAAGTAAGCTTTAAAGCCATTATCGTGTGAGGGGTTATGACTTGCCGTGATTACTACACCGGCATGTGCATATTGATGCCTTACCGTAAAACTTAATTGAGGGGTAGATCTTGCTCCTTCAAAAACAAGTGAATACCCGCCCAATTTGGTCCATGCAGATGCAGCTAATTCACAAAATTTTCGAGAAAAATGCCTTACATCATGTGCTATGATAAGCCGCGGTTGTGCTAAAATACTTTCTTCTGCCAGCCACTTGGTAATATGTAAAAATAATGCCTTAGTGGCTCTTAAAACAGTAATTTCATTAAGCGTATTGCTTCCTACTGCTGCAAAACTTGGGGTTTCTTTTCCTTTTGTTTTACCTCTTTCTGCCCTGGTTACGTAATTGCCAATCGTTCGCCCTCTCATTCCGCCAGTTCCAAATGCAAGGTTTTTGTAAAATCGATTGTTTAATTCTTCCCAGTTTTCAGTATCTAATAATTCTGCTATTGAATCTATAATCCATTCTGGTATTTCTTTACACTCTGTTAATTCTAAAATGTTGTCCAAGGTGGACTGGTAAAGAAATTTATTTTCTTTGGCTTTAGTTAATTGAAGAGAAATTGATTCGTTTTTCATTAAATTGTTGGGATAAAAATTCGGGATGATTTCATCGCATTGATGGTAGTATATATTTTATGTTATAAAATTTTAAAAATAAGAAAATTGAAATTTAATCGGTCACAATTTCTTTAGGAAATCGATATAAGCGTTCATCCTTTTTTCCATAGCCGAGCTCTTTTCTCGCTACTGCATCTTGAAAGTCGGGGTCCCTTCGTAATTTGTCTAAAAATTGTCGATGATCGTTCGCCTCTGTCCGTAAGTCTTCTAGTTCTTTTTCTAAAACTGCTTCCCTCGATTTCCAGTGACTAAACTCATCATAGGCACGATTGAGTTGAAGCAATAAATAAATTGCCGCCGCGAATATTATAGAGAATATCGCAAATGTTACTAATTTTTTGGGTACCACTTCTGAAATTTTAAACTTGTAGGATACTGCAACCTATGTTTTCCACAAGTCTCTTTCACTTGTGTCCGGTAGAATAGATATCATGAAGTCGCAATAATCCCATGAGTTTATCTTGACCTGGTTCCGCAACAGGTAAAACAGATATTTGTTTAGAGCCCTCCTCCATGACCGATAATGCTTCACCTAAAGAAAGTGATGGGTCTATCGTTTTTGGTTCAGCGTTCATTATTTGCTTGGCCGTCATATTTAACAAATTTTTATTTTCCATTAAAGATCTTCTTAAATCCCCATCCGTTACAATTCCTAGTAATTTACCTTCCCTAACAACACATGCAGCCCCTAAAGGATGTTTGGTCATTTCTATAACTAAATCACTAATTAGTGTATCTGAGAAAACTAAAGCAATTTCACTTAACGGATGCATTACATCATTAACATTGAATAATAAATTTCGCCCCAATTGTCCTGCTGGGTGAGTCCGGGCATACTCTGACTTTGTAAATTTTTTTCTTTTCATTAAACCTGATGCAAGTGCATCGCCTAATGCCGCAGATACCATAAAACTAGCAGTAGGAACTATTCCGAGAGGGTCTGCTTCGGATAATACAGAGGAATTTAAAAAGACATCCACTTTTTTTATTAATGGACCATCCGCATTTCCCATTATTCCAACTATTTTCCCTTTTCTTTTTCTAAATATTGGTTCCAAAAATAATAATTCAGGAGTACTGGCGCTGTTTGATAAAAATATTACTGGATCTCCTGTTTGATGAATTCCCAAATCTCCATGTACAGCTTCGGATGCATGTAAGAAGGAAGCCGGTGAACCCGTACTGCAAAATGTGGCTGCAAGCTTTTTTCCTAACAATCCTGATTTTCCTATTCCGCATACGATAATTTTGTTCTTCGGTTTAAATAATATATCTAGTGCTTGAGAAAAGTTTTTTCCAAGTTGGGATGCAGCTCTGTCTATAGATTCACTTTCTTTTTTTAAAACCTTTACGGCTTCTTTTAATTCTTGTTCACTCATACCAATATTTTATTTTGGTTAAATACTTACATCTATTATATTAATCGTCACTAGTAATTGCTTTTCTTTTTTCCTGTTATGTTTCAAGTAACCTTTTCTGAACAAAGCCTCAAAGAGCTAAATTCTTTAGCTCAATCCGATCAACTTTATTTAATGGAGAAGTTAAGTTCTCTTACTAGCAATATTCTTTCTGGAGAAGATAGTAGTATAGGAAGTTTTATGAGAAATGGTAAAACTTTTTTTCGGCTAAGGATTGATGACCTTAGAGTATATTTTGAAAAAGTTGATATTTCTCTTCATTGTCACTTCATATTACAAAAAAACTCGTTAAACGATTTCTTAATTCGTTGTAAAATGCCTGCCTCCAATGATGCCGTCTTAGAAGATCATCAAAGTTTTTGGGAATACTTAGAGTCTTTGGCAAAAAAATGAATAGCTTGTTAAAAAGATGTTTATCAAAAAAACTTTTTCACAGTTTTTTTCAAGTTTCAACTTTTTCGGATGTTACTCTTTTTTTATTCACAGTCTTTTTTTTCATAAGTTCCTTGTCTCTTAAAAGTTTAGATAGTTATTGCTCTTTTTTCCTTCTATAATAATGAATAGTTTTTATATATGTTTACTTATCTTTAATAATTATAGATTGAAGATAACTTCATTTTCAGACAAAAAGGATAACAATGAAATTTAAGATAAATCGAGACCATTTCAGTTCAGGGCTCCAATTGGTGACAAGTGTAGTCGGTGCAAGAAAAACGATGCCTATCCTCCAAAATGTTTTAATCGAAGCAAAAGATGGACTGGTTAGGCTCACCACAACCAATTTAGATTTGGGAGCAAGATGTTCAGTAAAGGCTGATGTCTCTACCGAGGGGTCGATAACCTTGCCGGTAAAGGAGGTGGGAAGAATTGTTAGAGAACTTGCAGACATTGAAGTAAGTGTAGAAACTTCAGATCATGCGAAAGCAACAATTAGCACAAGGGGATCAATATTTAATGTGGTGGGAATGGATAGCAAAGAATTCCCTCCCCTTCCCGAACTGGAAGAACAGAAGGAGTTCACCCTGGAGAGAAACGAAATCATTTCTATGCTCAAAAGTGTATCCTATGCCCAATCAGTAAATGAAGAAAGGTACATGTTAAAAGGAGTCTTTTTTCAATTTAGTAAGGAAAAAATATCGCTAGTTGCTACAGATGGCAGAAGATTAGCGGTAACAAACCGAGAAATGAAAGTAGATGAAGGGGATGAAGGGGAATTTATATTACCCTCTTTAACCGTTTCAGAAATAGAAAAGCTTCCTGATATAGGTAATGAGATCAGTATTTCATTTACCGATAGACAGGTAGCTTTCGAATTAAAGGTAAAAGCAGATGACAATTCAACAGGTGGATTTAGAGAGTCCGTCTATCTTGTTTCAAAAGTAGTAGAAGGAAAATACCCAAACTATAAGCAGGTCATCCCTAAAGATGATTTTAACCATGCAGAAATTGAACGAGAATTAATGCAAGAGTGTGTCCACCGTGCAGCTTTAGTCTCCGATGAAAAAGTAACACTACGGATCAAGTCAGAGGAGATGGAAATAACAGGCCAAAGTGTGGTAGGAGATGCCTGTGAATCAATGCCTATAACCTACAGCGGAGAAGATGCAGCAGTGTCGTTTAACCCAAGATTTTTGTTAGACCCCCTAAAATCGATAACTAAAGATAAAATATCATTAGAGTTTAGAGACGATATGAGTCCGGGTGTTTTTAAAGTAAATGAAACCGAAGGAAATAAACTATCTTTTCTTTGTGTTGTAATGCCAATTAGAACCGATTAACCCACTACGGTAAAAATAGGGGTTTAGTAGTAATTAAATCTGAATTAGTTGGATAATTAAATATTTTACCTTCGTAATTTTTAAGAACCAAACCATTTTCATCTGATTTAATTATATAATTCGGATTGATTGGTATTTTTCCACCTCCACCTGGTGCATCAATCACGAACTGAGGTATGGCATATCCGGAGGTAAATCCTCTTAACTCCTCTATAATTTTTAGTCCAACCGACGGATCTGTGCGTAGATGACCGCTACCCTCTATTAAATCGCACTGGTATAAATAATAGGGCTTAACCTTCATCATCATCAAACGGTGAATTAAGCTTTTTATTGTCTGTGTATTGTCATTAATTCCCCTGAGTAATACTGCTTGATTGCCAAGAGGAATGCCATGTGCAACAATTTTTCTACAGGCATCATATAATTCCTTAGTACACTCAAGCGGGTGATTTATATGAATACTCATCCATAAGTTTTCTTGTTTCGAAAATATTTTTAGGAGTTGATCAGTTAATCTTTGGGGAAGGAAAACAGGAACACGAGAGCCTATTCTAACAAACTCGACATGGGGAATACTCGACAAACGGTTAAGTATATACTCGATTTTATCATCCGATAAAATTAATGGATCTCCACCGCTAATGAGTACATCACGAATAGACTTATTCTCTTCGATGTATTTAAAACCAGCTTCTATAGAAGGATGAAACCCATACTTTTGTGCATTCGATACTAGCCTACTTCTTGTACAGTATCTGCAATATGAAGCACACCGATCCGTTACTAGAAACAAAACCCTGTCTGGGTACCTGTGTACGATACCAGGCACTGGCATCGTGTTTTCTTCCCCCACCGGATCCTTCTTTTCAACCCTGGAAATAACAGACTCAAGACCGGAAGGAAGAAGTTGTTTTCTAATTGGACAATTAGGGTTATTAGGGTCGATTAGATTAAAAAAATAAGGTGTAACAGCGACAGAAAGTTTACTTTGAGCAATATCAAAACCTTGAATTTCATGTTCTGTTAACTGAATAAACCGCTCAAAATGTTCTTTTTTGGTTAAACGATTTCTCATTTGCCATTTCCAATTAAACCAGTCTTCATCAAGGGTTTTAGACCAATGGCCTTTTCCGCTAAACCAATTTTCTTTTTCGTCTAATGGGTACATTTGTGAAATAAATTAAGTAAACATAACCTTCTACTCATTGTTTAGAAGATATTCAAACATTATGAACACAGAAAATCTTATAAAGAAAGTAACGATAATATTAATACTAAAGGTATTAGCTACTGTTGTAATGGGAAACGAAAAGAAATTCACTCTTGAAGAAATTAATCCTTTTGCCCTACAGGGGGTAGATTCGAAGGTGTATACGAATAAAGATCTAATTGGTGAACGCGGAACTTTACTGATTTTTTTATCGAATCATTGTAGGATATCCCAAATATTTCAAAAGAAATTAGTTGAATGTAGCGAAGAATGGAAGTCAGGAGGTATTAAAATACTTGTATTTTCCCCTAATTTTGAAAATGCAATTCTACCAGATGAATTAGCGTATTCAGACTCAGGAGATTCTTTTCAAGAAATGAAAGAAAGAGCTTTAAGTGAGAGTTATAATTTCCCCTATATTTATGACGGAAAAGAACAAATAGTAACCAAAAGCTTAGAGGTGAAAATTACCCCCAGTGCATACCTTTATGATAGTTTGGGAAAAATTATATATTCAGGCAGATTGGGGAATCACGAAAAACCAGAGGAGATAAAAAACGGAGAACTTAATCAAAATATAAAAAGATTAATAAACGGGAAGAAAGTAGAATTTAACAGAACTAGGAACTTTGGTACTGCAGTAAAATTTAAAAAGGATCTTTATTTAGCCGAAAACGTAAAAAGAAGGTATTCGGGTGAAACAATCCAAATAAATTATGCCGATGAAAGAAGACTAAATTTCTTTATTAGACAAAAAACAAATTATCCTAAGTTTTTCTACATATGGAGTTTACATGAAAACCAAAAACAAAATCGAGAAAATTTAATAACTATTTCTTCCAATTATAAAATATTTCGGAAAAGAGGTCTGAAAGTCTATACAATTTGTATTTGTAAGGAGGAGGAAAGAGAAGATGCACTTGAAATACTGAAGCAAGCTCAATTATCATCTTATAATTATTATTCTTTGGGCAAAGAGATTTCAGAAATAAGTAAATTAAGGTCATCAGAAGGAGAAAAAACAACACCGTTTTGTCGATTATTAACTGGAGATAATAATTTTAGATTTGGAACTAATGGTTTAATAGAAGAAAAAATTCTAACTGTTTCTTTTTTACAAACCTTAAATGCTAATTAAAGTATAGAATAAAAACAAAACAGTCGGAAAAAAGAACTGGATAATTATTTTAGTGCTATTTTTTTTAATTAAATTAGCGAGTAAAAGAATAGCAATTATATAAAAAAAATGAATTGAGTTATCTAGCTCGCTTTTACCTTCTATTTTAAAATAGGTTAAGTCAGATACTGTTAAAATGTTTAGAAGATAATCTAGTATATTGTAAAGTCCTGAAAAAAGGATTGAAAAATAATCAATTTCAATAAATATTGATAATGATAACATTAAGAAAATAAATACTATAAATATAAATGCAATAGGAATTGCTATTATATTTATTATTATCGAACCTGGTACTATAATGTTAAAATAATCATAAACAAGCAACATACTTCCACAAAAAGCAGAATAACTAGTAAGTAGTGAATTTATAAAAAAATTACTAAAAGTATATTTATATTTTTCTATATACTTTTTTATTTGTATATTAAAAACAATAATAGATGTGACGACGGTGTAAGATAATTGAAATCCAATTTCCATTACTGAGGATGGGTCATTGATAAGAATCAGTAAGCAAGAGGTAGACAATGAGCATAAAGCGCTTTTCCTCTTAAAAAAAACGATAGATAATTGCCAAATATTTATCATCATACATGCCCGTAATGCCGATGGAGGATAATTAACCATATCTAAATAAACAAATAATATTATAGCGATTACTATTTCAGATATGTACCGGTTATATGTTATTAAAGAAATCAAAAATTTTATAATTAAATATATAAACCCTATATGAAGACCACTTACTGCAAAAAGATGTAATGTTCCGCTATTCTGAAATGTTAATTTCTGTGAATTAGACAGCATGTTTTTATTGCCCAAAAGAATCGCGTTAAGGAATGCGTTTAATTGCTCTTCATTTTTTGCAGAAATAAGCAGTGTTTTTTCTATTAAAAAGTTTAATTGAAGTAGAGTATCCAGCCTCTTGGCTTTCGTCATATTTAAAATTTTACAATATTTAAGAGTAGTAAGATATTGATTATTGGTAAACTTGCTTGAAAGAACTCCCTTTACCTTGATTTTTTTCTCCGTCAAATGCGCGATTTCATTATTTTCAAATCTGCATAAAATATGTTGATTTACCAAATCTTCATTTACTTTTGGTGCGGTTTTTACGCTTGCAACATAATAATTGTAGTTTAAATTGTTAACTTTTCTTTTTATTTTAATATCTAAAACCACTTCCCTTTTTGGGGTATCTTCAGGCATTTGTAATATTTTAAAATCATAGTTTTCAAGTAAAATGATAAATAGCAGTATTTCGAATATTCCGAGAAATAATATTTTATTTTTCTTAAGTAAAAAATAACTATAAATAAAAATCTTTAGAAAAATATAAAATAGGAAGATATTTACTATTAAGGCATTTTCAAAAATTTGATTTTCAAAAAGTAGAATAAAAACCAAATACGGAATTAATATACTTACAACAGGGTTTCTCATCCTTTACTAATTGTTTATTCAAATCAAGATTTGCACTATCAGCAGAAAAAACTAATCTGAAAAAATGTTATACGACCGACCATACATGCAGAAACCCTTTTCTACCCAAGACAAATCCGTTGTAGAAATTCTCATAGTCGTTCTCATAGTTTGTTTTCTCGTTAATTCAATTGTTGGTATTTTCTCTTCTACCATAAATAATTTTATTTTTGAAAATCTTTATTTTTCTGCAGGAGCAATTTCTAGTTTTTTGCTTTGGACCCTATTCACTTATTCTTTTTTTCATGATGGTCCGTTTCATTTAATATTTAATTTATTGGGTCTTTATTTTATTGGGAGAGCGGTTGAGTCTGACATTGGAAAAACAAATTTCATTTATTTATTAATTATTGGCTCTGCTCTTGGTGCTTTCTTTTGGTTAACATTTAATAATAGTGGGCAATTTTTATTGGGCTCCTCTTCAATGGTTATGGCTTGTTTATCAATATATTGTTTAAAACAACCGGATAATCCTATTACTCTTCTTTTGTTTTTTGTTTTACCTTGTAAGGTAAAGCCTCGATGGATCTTGATTGGAGTTTTAAGTATTGAAGTATATGGGTTTCTATTCAACGAAATTTCATCCTCTTCAGATATTGCTCATTCTGCTCACCTAGGAGGACTTTTAGCCGGTGGATTGGTTTTTTACTTCCTTCGACAAGGCAAAAACTTCCCTTCATTTGTTCTCGATACTTCGAAATCTAAGTTTTCATCCAAAAAGAGTGGTTCTTCCACGGTAGATAATAGCGATTTTAAAATCAATTTTTCTAGTACATCAGAATTACAGAAAGAGGTTGATCGCATATTAGATAAAATTAATGAATCCGGTTTCGGTTCTTTAACCTCCAAGGAAAAGGTAACTCTGGATAAAGCAAAAAGTTTGCTTAGAAATTAAATCTTTAATACAAAAATAATTATGTATACCTATAATTTGTCTATTAAATTACTAGTGCCATATCTGATTTTGGTTTCATTTAATCTTGTTTCTCTAAAGCAAGTAAGGGCGAGTGATATACAACCCACTTCTTTAATGCAGCAAGAAACCAAATGGTTAGTTCAAGCCCTCCAGCAAGCTCATTTTAATAAAGTATCTATAAAAAAACTTAATTCAACAGATTTCGTTACGAGCTACTTAAATAAGTTAGATAAATCAAAATTATATTTCACTCAAACTGATGTAACAGAATTTATCAATCGGTATTCCCCAACTTTAGTTACGTTTTTCGAGCAAGGAAATCTGTTTCCTGGATTTGAAATCTATAATTTTTATAAAACTAAATCCATCAAGAGATTAGACTGGGTGATGGAATTTTTAGAGTCTGACTTTAGCTTTGATTCAAATAATTCATATAAATTTGATCGGGAAGATGCGGATTGGGAAACTAACAACGAGGGATTAGATGGATTATGGAAGAGACTAATTGAATTTGAAATCTTAGGTGAAGTTTTGTCCTCCATTGAAACCAATTCAACCAATACAGAATTTAGTAAAAGTGAAATGGAAAAACTTTCTTCTGATTCTAAGGGTAAAGTTCGTAAAAGATACGAGCGTTGGAAAAAAAGTATACTTGAATTTGAGTCTACGGATGTGCAAGAATTATATTTAAGCACTTTAACTCAAATGTTTGACCCCCACACTACTTTTATGAACATTAAAGAAAAAGAAAAGTTTAATCAAACTATGAACAACGAGCTTGTTGGGATTGGGGCAGTTTTATCGGATATTGATGGTTATTGTACTATTACTGAATTATTACCAGGTGGACCTGCAGAATCTTCAAGAGAACTTAAATCGAAAGATCAGATTATTAAAGTGGCACAAGCGGAAGGTGAATTTGTTAATGTTGTAGATATGAAATTATCCAAGATTGTCGAGTTGATCAAAGGTCCCAAAGACACAGTTGTGAGACTTGAGATAAAACCTGTCAACGATCCGGCATCGACCAAGATAGTAAGAATTATTAGAGATAAAATTAAACTCACATCAAATTTAGCATCTGCATCAATTCATAAAGTGAAATTCGAAAAGGTTGATCGAAAAATTGGTGTTATTGAATTACGGACATTTTATGGCTCTAGTGGGAGTGGTCCAAAAGCAACAGATGATGTAGAAGAATTACTAGAAAAGTTAAAAGAGGAAGAAACAGAAGGAATTATACTTGATTTAAGAAGAAATGGTGGCGGTTATCTAAGTGAAGCGGTTAACTTAGCCGGTTTATTTATTTCGAGGGGGCCCGTTGTTCAGGTTAAGAGTACCGACGGAAAAATTCGCAAGAAATTTGATTTTAACCCTAAATTAGCTTGGGACGGTCCTCTTATAGTTTTGGTTTCTAGATACAGTGCTTCCGCCTCTGAAATCGTTGCAGGAGCTCTACAGAATCACAAGAGAGCAATTATTGTTGGTGACAAAACAACCCACGGGAAAGGAACGGTTCAGTCTCTCATACAAATGAATCTACCATTCAACTTTAACGCGTCTTCTGGTAAAAAAAGTGCGGCGAAAATAACTATTCAAAAATATTATTTACCATCCGGTAAGAGTACTCAAATTCAAGGTGTAGAAAGCGATATTTCGATGCCAACAATCAACACCTATTTGCCAATCGGAGAATCGGATTTGGATAATGCCTTGCCTTGCGACAGTATTGCTCCAGTCAATTTCAGGCGACCCGCAAGTGAATTTGTTTATGATTTAGATGACATCCAAAATCTAAAAGAGAAAAGTTTAGGAAGACAGCAATTGTTGCCCGAGTTTGTTTACCTTAATAAAGATGTAAATTGGTATAAAAATAAGAGAGAGGAAACTACTCTATCCTTAAATCTCCAAAACCGTAGGGATCAGAAAATCAAAAACCAAAAATTTAGTGATTCAATGTCGGATGATTTTGAAATTCTTTCAAAAAGTGCTTTTGTCAGAAAGAATATAAATCTTAACATTGTTGATATTCAGAATACAAAATCACGAGAGGTCAGGGGCGAGGACAATGATGATAGTAACGCAACCAATCCCTACAAATCTCCTTCAAACTTCGATATAAGATTACACGAAACATGTCGGGTTATGTCTGACTGGGTTGGTATGATAGAATCAAGAAACTTAACGCACCAAAAACCGGAATTAAAGGATGAAATCTAGTATCTATTTTTTTCTCGCTATAATAAATCTTTCTCGGTTTGAAAAATCTTTAATTACTTCAATGTTATAAAAATGGTTTTCCATTTTGGGTATCAAAGTATTTTTATGTCCTAATCCAGTTTCGAGAGCGATTATTCCATCTTTGCGAAGATTGGTTTTAGCGTGTTCAATTATCTTAATCAAATCTGTAGTGCCACCTGTAGATACAAGTGCAATTTTTGGATCATATAATCTTACTTCACTTTCTGCATCTTTCCATTCCTCAATACTTAAATAGGGCGGGTTAGAAACAATTATATCGTAAACATTCTCTAGTTTTTGGTTATCCCAATCAAATTTTTTAAAGTGTACATTTTTTAATTTATGAAACGATGCATTTTGATTAGCGAGATCAATTGCATCACTAGATTTATCTAAACCGATTCCGTCCCAAAGTTTATTTGTCTTGCAAAGCGTTATCAGTATCGCACCACTTCCTGTTCCTAAATCTAAAAATTTTCCACTTAATTTTTTTCCGATTCTTTCATTTATTAATTCGGTCAGGTATTCTGTCTCGGGTCTTGGAATCAATGCTCTATTATCACAATATAACTCAACTCCTGCAAAGTTAACTTTTCCAAGAATATGTTGAAGTGGAATTCTTTTTCCCCGTTTAATAACAAATTCTCTAATCTGATTTTGGTACTCTAGGTCGACCGGGTTTTCAAATTCTAAATATAGTTCTACTCTTTTCTTCTTGGTTATAAATGACACAATCCATTCCACATCACATTTAGGACTAGGAACTCCTTTTTTTCTCAGAAATTCAGTAGATAAATTTATGATTTCCAAAAATGATAACGGAGGTTTATTCATTTTCAGAAAGCATATTTTCTAATTTAATCTTTTGGTCCTCTTGGCTAAGTGCATCAAACAAATGATCTAAATCTCCTAATAATGCTTCATTTAATGCATGTGACGTATAATTTATTCTATGGTCGGTGATTCTACTTTGTGGGAAATTATATGTTCTTATTCTCTCACTCCTATCTCCAGTCCCAACTTGGTCTCTTCTTTCCTTTGCGTATTTTTCTCTTTCTTCTGTCTGTTTTAAATTCAATAATCTTGATTTTAAAACAGTCATGCCTTTATTTTTATTCTTCAATTGCGATCTTTCATCGGCACAATAAACTGTAAGTCCTGTTGGTTTATGCAAAATCTGTACTGCTGAATCAGTTGTATTCACACCTTGGCCCCCTGGCCCACTTGCTCGGCAAACATTTATTTCCAATTCACTCGGGTCAATTTTAATTTCTACATCCCTCGCTTCGGGTAGAACTGCCACTGTCGCGGTTGATGTGTGAATTCTTCCACTGGCCTCCGTTACTGGTACTCTTTGTACACGATGAACCCCGCTTTCGAATTTAAGTTTTGACCACACATCCTGTCCCTTTAAAAGAAATATAACTTCCTTAAATCCTCCTGTTTCTGAAGTACTTTGGCTCATACATTCGAAATTCCAATTCTTATTTTCTGCTAGTTTGCAGTACATTCTATATAAATCGGATGCAAAAAGCGAAGCCTCTCCCCCTCCTGCTCCCGCTCGAATTTCTATAATTGTATTTCTGCCTAAGTCCGGATCCTCTGGCAGCATGGAATAAAGTAAAGTTTTATGTAAAGAGGGGATTTTAATTTCTAATTTCTCAATTTCTTCCTTTGCTGTTTCGGCAAACTCAGGTTCATTGATTAATTCTTTGGCATCTTCTATCGCCTTTTGGCAAATCGAAATTTCTTCAAATTGTTCGAGAATAACTTTTATCTTGCTGTGTTCTCGAGAAATTTTAGTAGCGAGTTCTTGGTCTTTAAAAACGGACGGATCCGCAAGTTTGGATTCAAGTTCATTGTATCGTTGCAGAAAGGGTTCAATGTTTGGTAAATCAACCATGGACCATACCATAACAGAACAAAATTTCTTTAAAACTAGTAAATGAACCCAAATCAACAAAATCGTCAGATACATGGACAAAACATAATTGCCTGTGTTTGGGACTTTGATAAAACTTTAATTCCTGGATACATGCAAAAACCTTTGTTTAAGCATTACGGAATAAACGAAACATCTTTTTGGTCAGAGGTAAACCAACTACCTGGTTTATATTCGTCTCGCGGTATGAAAGTTTCGCCCGATACAATTTATCTCAATCACTTGCTAAGCTATGTTAAAAATGGTCCAATGCGCGGATTAACGAATGAAAGGTTAAAAGAATTGGGAGGAGAAATCGAATTTTATCCTGGACTGCCGGACTTTTTTGTTGAATTGACTAAAATAGCAAATCAAACGGAATTTGCCGGTTACGATTTTAAAATCGAACACTATATCATAAGTACTGGGATTTCAAAAATCATAGAAGGAACTAAAATTTCGCCTTATGTTGAAGATATATTTGCCTGTGAGTTCATTGAATCTCCATTGCCCCCGAACTTTATGAGTCAAACTGAGTTTTCACTGCCATTAGATTTGGAAATTTCTCAGGTTGGTATGACTGTAGATAACACCATAAAGACACGTTGCATTTTTGAGATCAATAAAGGATGCAACAAGAATTCATCGATTGATGTGAATACTTTTATACCCCATGAAGACCGACGGGTTCCTGTAGACCAAATGATTTATGTCGCAGATGGCCCCAGTGATGTTCCTGTATTTACTGTAGTTAAACAAATGGGCGGAAAAACATATGCAGTTTATGATCCCACCAATGAAAAGGAATTTGAACAATCCTGTGATTTAGTGGAGCGCTCAAGGGTACATAATAATGGGCCCGCTGATTATCGAAAAAGTTCACCGACATCGATATGGATGAAGCAAAAAATAAAAGAAATTCTTAGAAATATGATCAAGAAGCGAAATGATCAATTAAACGAACGTTCAGGAGCTTCTCCAAAGCATATTCAAGAAGAAAGTCATGATAAAAATGAGTTTAGCCTTAAACAGGATACCTTTTGGAAATAAACAAAAATAGCATGAATTTAAAAAACTATCTTTCCAGCAAAGATTAAAATCGCTATTATTTAATCAAATACCAAGATGGATATATCTAATTGGACTCGTAAAAGCCTACTCGGAATTGAGGAACTTTCTCATAATGAAATTACTCAAATTTTAGAATTAGCAAAATTGTTTAAAAAGGAGACGGAAGGTGATATGTCCAATAAGAATTACTTGCGCGGGAAGAGAATGGTGAACCTGTTTATGGAACCAAGCACAAGAACAAGGATTGCCTTTGAGGTAGCTGCAAAGTCATTACATGCTGATGTAATTTCGGTCGCGGAACAGTCCAGTAGCTTAACTAAGGGAGAAACATTACGAGATACGGCAATGAACATACAGGCACTGGGTGCAGACGCGATCGTCCTTCGTCATTCTTCTCCTGGTGCTTCATTATTTCTTTCCAAGATAGTGGATGTTCCAATTATAAATGCTGGGGACGGAGCTCATGAACACCCAAGCCAAGCGTTGTTAGATTTATATACGCTCCAGGACAAATTAGGAACTGTGGAGGGCAAGAAAATAACAATTTTGGGAGATATATTGTTTAGTCGAGTGGCACGGTCGAACTTTTGGGCTTTATCTAAAATGGGGGCTGAAGTTACGCTTGCTGGACCATCTACTCTAGTTCCCAAGCAATTTGAAAGTATGGGGGCACGTGTCAGTCATAATTTAGAGGAGGCACTGCAAGATGCTGATGCAGTTATGCTTTTGAGGATTCAGCACGAGAGGCAATCTTCAAGCCATTTTCCATCACTCGCAGAATACACCAAAGTTTTTGGATTAAATAAAGACAGGAAACAGTGGTTAAAAAAAGGTGCTCTAATTCTCCATCCAGGTCCGGTAAATCGAGGCGTTGAATTAGATTCAGAACTAGCGGACTCGCCACAATCAGTTATCCTGGATCAGGTTAGCAATGGGATCGCGGTAAGAATGGCAATTCTTTATTTATGTACAATGCAAGGAGCAACCAATTTATGAGCATTACATGCCTGCAAGGAGGTAGGGTTATTGATCCCGTTAATGGAGTGAACAATATCCAAGATCTTTACTTTCAAAAAGAGAAAATAATCGCAAAACCCAGCAATCTCGATTCTAAGATTATCACGACAATCGATGTCAGTGACAAAATAATATTTCCCGGCCTAGTAGATTTGAGGTTTCATCTAAAAAATATTACTGGAGGGCAGACAGAAAATATATTAAGCGCTTCGCACGCAGCAGCAGCGGGTGGGTATACCTCTGTCTTGCTTATGCCCGACACCACTCCTAAGCCAGACAATCCCGGTACAATCCAATTCATACAAGATAGAATATTAAAAGAAGCATGTGTTAAATTTCATTTATGCGGTAATTTAACTCAAGATGGAAAAGGAGAGCAGCTTGCCCCGTTGGGTTCTCTTCAAGAAACCGGGGTAATCGCAATAACTGACTGCCCAAACACGACACAGAATAATCAAATATTTTCTAAGGGCGTAGAGTATGCGTCTATGTTTGGATTATTAGTAATTGATTTACCAAGAGATATATCATTGTCCAAAAATGGTTCAGCACACGATGGGCCATTAGCATTAAAAATGGGATTGGGTGGTTACCCAAGGATTGCAGAGGAACTCTATGTTCAGCGAGCAATATCAATTGCTCAAAGTATTGATACAAAAATTCATTTAACTTCGATTTCTTCGAAAGGTTCTGTTGAATTAATAAAATCCGCCAAGGACAAAGGTATCAAAATATCTGCTGATGTAACAGCAAACCACTTATGTTTTAATGAAAACTGTATAACAGGGTTCAATCCGAATTTCAAAATGTCACCCCCGATTCGTGAAGAAATTGACAGACTCTCATTAGTAGATGCATTGCTAGAAGGTACTATCGATTGTGTTTCAACCGCTCATAATCCATTTCAAGAACATGAAAAAAATGTGGAATATGATTTATCGCCTGCGGGAGTAATAAGTTTCGAAACTAATTTATCAAGTTGTTATCAAACACTAAAAGAAAACAAGGAATTTTGTTGGACGAAGTTAATTAAAGCAATGTCAAGTAACCCATCTAGGATCCTAGAAATAGACTCAGGAAATTTATCAATTGATATGCCAGCAGACATAGCAATATTTGACCCAAATATAGAATGGGAATATGGGAGTAGAGAAGGGGTTAGTCAGGCAACTAATTCACCATTTGAAAAACACTTATTTAAGGGTAAAATAATGCAAACTTTTGTAAATGGAAAAATTGCATTTGAACTAAAATAAAATATTTTTATACTTTGCAAGCTGAATTAGTAATAAACTTAATTGTAGTACTATTTTCATTTTATATACTGCGACAAAAAAGTGTAAATCGAAAATATCGTACGGATGTAAAGCTTGGTGAAAATAACTACTCTTTAATTACAATTCCAGCTTGCACAATTTTCTTTTTAGAAAATAGTTTGTACTACCTCATAATTTTTTGCACCTTATTTCTAGTCGGTGCCTTAGATAAAAGAAAAACAAAAAGAATTCATTTTTCGGAAAAAATGAAATCTGGTATTAAAAGATTAATCTTATTTTGGCCTCTATTATTGTTGATTTCATTTGTTTCAAATCATTTATTTAATGAATTTCGTGAACAGGATTTGGTTTCAAAAGTTCGAGAATTAGGCATTTCATACGAATTAATCAATATTGTAGTACTTGCTGTCATAATTTCACCTGTACTAGAAGAAATTTTTTTTCGTAGATTAATGTATCGTTCTCTCAAGAAGAAATTCGGGGTTTTGCTGGCAGTGATAATTACTTCATTTCTCTTTGCAGTGGTACACTTGAACTTATATGCATTTCCAGTACTATTTATCCTGAGTATTATACTTATTATTATTTATGAAAAAGATAATACAATATTTTCTCCTATGCTGTTACACTCGATATTTAATTTTGTGATGATCATTTCAATATTATTTTTAAGGTAATGAAAAAAACCAATATTTATGTTAGTAATGAAATCTCTTGCACTACTAGAATTGCGATCGAATTCGCGAAATCATTAAAGAATAATTGCGTAATCTATTTAAATGGTGATGTGGGATCAGGAAAAACTTTATTTACAAGCAAAGTCGCGAACTATTTCGGAACTCATACCATTACAAGTTCTTCGTTTTCAAGGATACAAGCTCACCAAGGTACACCTAATTTTATTCACTGTGATCTATACAGAGGAAACTACAGCACGAATGACTTTTTGGAGGAGCTTGATTCCCACCTCCTAGATCCTTGGCTACTTTTTATAGAGTGGCCAAATGGAATTTTATCGATTCCAAACACTTCACAATACATTGTGAATATAGTTATAATTGGATTGAATGTTCGTAGGTTCTCTATTGAGCAAGTTATTTAACAAACAATTGTACCATCTGAAAACTCTTTTACATAACCTTCCTTGACTAACCACTTTAGCTCGACCAAAATTTGATTTTTTTCGAGTTTCATTTCTCCTGATTGCGATAATATACTTATAATTTTGATTGGTTCCGTTTTCTGTATGTATTTAACAATTTTCACACAATTTTCTGAAATCTTTGTTATTTCAATTGTTTTCGGCTTTTGGCCTGCTGCAAATAGATAATTTTTCGGTCCGTATTTAAAAATATAGAAACCACTTTTTTTAAAGTTAATTAAAGTATTGAAAAACAAATCTTTTTTCCATTGATACGAATTTTTTAGAAAGTCACTAATAAATCCGGCCAGATCTTTTTCAAAATTATCGATACTGTCACCTTTTATTTTAATCACTTTATTTGTTTTAATAAATTGATTAGTTTCTGTTGAGGATATGTATCCTTGTACTGCTTCAATACTATTAAATGATCGTTTAGTACTACCAAGTTCTCTTGTGGTGAAAATTAATTTTTTTAGCGGTGTATTCTTCCATTCATTTATAGTAATTTCATCTTCGACAGTTATTAATTTGTTGAGGTAATTATTATAGTTTAATTTAATTTTTTTTTCGATTAAATGTGTTTTGATAATTGCTTCAAAATCGTGAAAACTCTTCGGGGGTAGTAATATCCCACTTTCTGGACATTTTAATATATTTTTAAAATTACCACTCGGGTTTTCCCCGATTGTTTCAGTTATATCTACGACATGTTTTAATCCCTTTTCGACTATGTGGTTAATCGCGTTTGATTTTGTATAAAATACAGAATTATCAAATGTGGTTATAAAAAATGTCTCTTCTTTTAAATGCTCAATTGTGATCTGTAGTCTGTTCTTTTTATCAATTATTGCAGAGTTAATTTCTTCTAAACTATAAGATATACCAGATTTTCTAATGCCTCTTTTCAGGGTATCCAATATTGTTTTATCGGGATTAACTGTTATTTTAAATTTGTTGGCAAATGGTGAGTCATACCTTTTCGGTATTTCTTTCTTTTTTCTTTTGAACTCTCTTTGGTGTTCTTGTCGTTGTGGTTTAAACCGATCTTTCTGCTTCTCTCCAGCAATGTATTTGTTATCCCAATTTGGTGCAAAATCAAGATCGCTTAATTGGCTTAAATCAACTTTTTTTTGTTTTTTATCCTTTTCCATTATCTTTCATTACTAAATAATTAAGTTTGCTATCTTGCTTTTTCATCAGAATTGTTTTAACAACACTTTTGTTTGCTCAGGTGGCGGAATTGGTAGACGCGCTAGACTAAGGATCTAGTGCCTGTAAGGCGTGGGGGTTCGAGTCCCCCCTTGAGCACCAAAATCAACCATCTACCTTGCGGTCGAATGATTTTGTTTTCGTTTTGTCAAAAATCTTGTGTTTTATTCGGATACCCATGTTGTATTCATCTTTGAAAGTCTTATTTCCAAATCGATCGAAACCTTCAAATAAACCGTCTTTTTGGTTGTTTTCCCAATGTTCTAGAAGTTTAACCTGAAAACTACCTCCTGCCATTTTGTACTTCTCCACGATCCATTTGTTTGAGTCATTCCCGTTGTACTTGTCCCCAAATTTTACTTTCGCTAGGTGGTTCCATTCCAACCACATAGTTTCATGCTCCTTATTGGAGTAATCCACCGGGTCAATTGGTTCGTTGTACCAAAAGATATGAGTTCCTTGTTTGACTCCCTGAATGTAATCCTTTGAAAATACTGGAACTCCAATTTCTGTAAACCTTTCCCATTTGCCATGAAGTCTTCCAGACAGATATTGTTTTTGAAACATAATTTGTTTGGTGGGAAATAATTTCTCGACCGTTCCGCTAAACGGAAGACTTTCATCTCCCCAAAACGCCTTGGGTGTGAAACTCCAACTAGAAGACTTAATAATATCAACACTTTTTATTTCACCTTCTACCACCTTAACATTCCCCAGGATGAATGAGTTGCCCATACTACCAGAAACTATGGCTTCAACATCATTCGAGTATCCTGTTCCTCCTGATTTGATTATCAATCTAACTAATTTACCCGATTTGGTTATCTCAGGTAAAGCGACTGCTCCTTCCCCTTTCCAAAATAAATGTTTATCTATAAACTTTACTTCGTTTGCATCATCTATTCTTAGATAAGCTGAATCTGCTCTCCTAATTTTGTAAGGACTGTATGGCAGAGTTTGACTATCTCTAGAATACGATGCCCACCACTCGAGAGTTCGGTTTATGTTTGCTTCAAAAAGGATCAGGAAAGCGAACCCAAAAAAAACTAAGCAGATAGCCAAACTGGTAATAATTAGCTTTTTCATTTTATTTTGATTAGTTCTAAATGATTGTATGTAAAAATTTTAAAATCAAGACGAAAAAATCTTTGCTTAAATCCAAAATTTTGATCGATGAGAAAGGGATTTATTTAATGATGCCGGAAAAAATGGACCCTGGTAAATCAAAGAGGAGTAAATTTGCAGTAAAGACGCTCCTGCATCTAGTTTTCTAATTGCAGTATCAACCGATGAAATTCCACCTACACCTATGATCGGGAATCTGTAATCAGTAAGCTTTGCGAGAAACTTTATAATTTGAACTGACTTTGCTTCAATCGGGTTTCCACTCATTCCACCACTTTCGAAAGAATCAAGGTTTTGGGCCTTCAATCTGCTAACCGATGTATTCGTAGCGATCACACCAGAAAAACCAATATCTCTAGCACTGCAGACAATATGTTCTAAAGATTTGTAATTTTCATCAGGTGAAATCTTGAGAAGAAGTGGAACCATTGCAATGTTGTGCTTCTTCGCACAGGTTCGGCTTGCTTTTATAAGATTTTCAAGAAAAGGAGTGATTACGGTTTTGCCATGAAGTTCCCGTAAATTCGGGGTGTTAGGAGAACTGATATTAACTGTAATATAATCAGCCTGGTTATAGCATTTATTCAAGCATGATATATAGTCATTATGTGCTTGCTCAATTGGGGTATCTTTTCCCTTCCCTATATTAATTCCCAGCGGTGTTGATCTTTTTTCTTTGGGATAAAATTTGGCAATCCGACTTACGACCGCCTCGGCGCCATCATTGTTAAAACCCATTCGGTTCACTAATGCATTGTATTTTGGATATCGGAAAAGTCTTGGTTTGGGGTTACCAGGTTGTGCTTTTGGAGTAATTGTTCCAATTTCAACATGGCCAAAACCAAGTGAGGAGAAAGTTTTTGGAAAAGTGCCATTTTTATCCATTCCTGCAGCCAATCCTAAGCTATTGGGGAAAGACAGTCCAAAAACATTACAAGATTGATATTCGGCGTAAGAGGCCAATCTAATACATTTTCTGGCCAAACTTGATTTTTCTGTAACTTTTAGAAATCGACATGCTAAGTCGTGGGCATGTTCTGCATCTAACTGGAAGAGGAGAGGCCTAATTAATTTTTTATAAATTAGATTCATAAATTAAATATTAATAAATCAAAAATAGCTTGTTAGAGCGATAAAGAATGAAAAATTACTCTATTTTAGAAAAAGATGGTTGTAATCTTAAACCAACCATTCATAAGACAAATTAATGAAAAAAACAGGTTCTAGTTTAGATTGGTGTATCGTTCGAATCGGAGAGGATAAGAATTGGTGGATTGATTCTATAAGTGATAACGAAAATTGGGATGCCGATAATCTAAGTATTATTGATCCTAAGCAGTTTCTTTATATTAATGAACTCCTAGATTCGATGACAGAATTTGGACTAGATACTCAATTAGTTGACGAGGCTTTTTTTACTTTTGCAATTGAGGAAGAAATTGACGGGGGAATGATCAAGCTTGTTCGTGTTCGGGATTCGTTACTCAAGGCTGAGGATATGTTATTTGCCCTTCCCGATGTACTCGATGAGGACAAGGGACCCTATGCCGATTTTCTTAACCATGTTTCTGAAAAAAGAGTTAGCATGCTCAATGAGTTAATAGAATTTGCAGAACCTTATACTCAGGAAGAAATGGAAGAGGTTTTGGCAGAAAAACAAAATAACGATTTTCTGGAAGGAAGGCGCTCGCATTTCAGTGATGAGTTATTTTCTATTCTAGAGTTTGTACCTGACGGCTTTGCGATTGATGCAGATTTAGACGATGAATCTGACAAATCAAAGGATGATGAGGAAGATTACTCGGATTTAGAGTCAGATTTAATCGAGGTTTCCGATAAAGAGGAAAAGTTATTACCCGATGCCGATTTAAAATGGGACGAAGAAGAAGAGAAGGATGATACTACTCCCTATGAAGGAGGCGCCCCTGACGAGAGTGCTTAAATTAATTTGGCGATTCTTTCCGCAAAATAGGTAAAAATTATGTTTGCCCCTGCCCTCTTAATCGAATGCATCGATTCAAGTGCGCAGGACTCTAGGTCGAGCCAACCCTGTAAGTGAGAGGCCCATATTCGTGAATATTCTCCAGAAACCTGATACGCGGCGATTGGAATGTTGAAATTTTCCCTAGCGTACTTGATTACATCTAAATAAGGTTCTGCAGGCTTTATCATTAGAATATCAGCACCTTCTTCAAAATCTAATTCCAATTCTCTTTTTGCTTCGCGAAGGTTTGCGGGGTCTAATTGATAACAAGACTTGTCGATGGCAGTTTTTTGCCCGGTACCGATTGCATCCCTAAAAGGTCCATAGTATGCAGATGAGAATTTAGCGGAGTAAGAAAGAATACCCGTGTTTTGTTTGTTTTGTTTATCTAATTCCTCACGAATCAGTTTAACTCGGCCGTCCATCATATCGGAAGGAGCAACCAAATCGTACCCTGCACCCGCTGCTAATACTGCCCCCTGAGCTAGAATTTCGACAGTTCTATCATTTTCAACCACTCCATTACAATCGAGTATGCCGTCGTGCCCGTGTGTTGTGTAAGGATCGAGAGCAATATCACCAACAAGGGCAACATTATCAATCGCTGCCTTAATTTCGTAAGCAGTCTTGTATACCAGGGAATCGGAATTGAGGATTTCTGAGCCTAAGGGGTTTTTTTTGCTAGCCTGAATTTGAGGAAAGATAGCAAATGTATTGATCCCAATATCTTGCCATTCTTTAATTTTTGAGACCAATAAATTGAGGGGCCATCGAAATATTTCAGGCATAGAATCTATCTTTTCAGGAACTTGAGCTTGTTCAGAAACAAAAACTGGTAAGACGAGATCGTTATGAGATAATTCTTGCTCTTTGACCAAAGAACGAAGTACTGGATTATTTCTTATACGCCTGGGGCGATGGGTTAGGTTGAAATTCATTGATGAAGGGTAATTAAAATGAAATACTAATAAGCAATTATAAATTCTATTAAATGTTACTATACCTCTAAGCTATTATGATCGCTATAAAATTCTTTGATTAATCTATGGAATGGGAAACGATTTTAGCGTTCGGACTCTTATTATCCGCTCTTATTTCTTTTTTAATGGAGAAAGTAAGTGTTGATACCACAGCCCTTACCTTACTAGGAATTATTTTACTATTTTCGGGCTTAGAAATAAGCGATAATTGGCCTTCTATACCTCAAATTTTGAGTGTCTTTTCTAACGAGGCACCTCTTACAATTGCGGCAATGTTTGTCATTAGTGCCTCTTTAAATCGTTGTAGATTAATTGAGCAAGCTTCCGACTCATTGGGCAAATTTTGTAAATATGGATACCGCAGGTTCATGCTTATTTTACTCTTACTGGTAGCCTTTGTATCAGCTTTTATCAATAACACCCCAGTTGTGGTTGTGTTATTGCCAGTCGTGATAAGCCTTTCGAGAAAAATGGGGGTACCATCCTCAAAGATGCTGATACCGGTATCTTATGCATCTATATTTGGTGGATGCTGTACTTTGGTTGGCACTAGCACCAATATTCTAGCAAGCGGAATTATAACAAATTCTACAATTTACCAAAACATGGAACCATTGGGTATGTTTGAGTTAGCAAAAATCGGCCTTCCCTTGCTGGCAATTTCTTTAAGTTTTTTAGTTTTATTCGGAAGAAGGTTATTGCCTGACAGGGAAGCATTATCAGATATAATATCAGACTTAGACAGTAAAGAATTTTTAACTGAGGCTATTGTACATGATAATTCCCCACTTGTTGGGCAAAGAATTAAAGATTCTGGAATTACCAAACTTTCCGGAGTAAGACTTTTAGAAATTGTAAGAAATGGAGCGGCAATTTCAGCAAGGAAAACAGGGGAAAAACTGGAAGCAAAAGATCGCCTCGTTCTTTCTTGTAAACCACAGGGGATTATCGAAACTAGTGAGATAGAGGGTGTAAATTTATTAAATGAAACGGCTCTGGGTATTGAGCAAGTTTCCTCTAAAACTGGAATAATGGTGGAGTGTGTGGTGGGACCCTCTTCCTCCTTGATTTCAAGGAACCTTTCGGATGCAAGTTTCAGGGCTCGTTTTAATTTAACTATTCTTGCTGTACACCGTCGGGGAAAAAATCTTGGGGTTGAAATTGAAAAGATACGACTCCAACCAAGTGATACTTTGTTAATCTTGGGTGCCGAAGATGCAATAGAAAGGCTGAGAAAATCTGACGAGGTCATCCTGTTGGACCAGGCGGCCATGCCGATGAAGAATATGAAAAAAAAGGCCCCCATCGTGATTGCAGTTCTAATGGGAATTATAGCAGTTGCATCTTTTGGCGTACTACCGATTTCTATAACCTCTATTATTGGAGTGTCAATTTTACTGCTAACTGGTTGCCTAAAACCACGGGAAGCCTATCACGCAATCGAATGGAACATATTAATACTTATTTACGGGATGCTGGCACTTGGCATAACGATGCAAAGTACGGGTGCATCCTCAGTGATTGCATCGGTAGTAGGAGGAGTTGGGCTGGGATTATTTGAACCAGAATGGCAACCATTTGCGGTTTTAATAGTTTTATATTTATGCACCGCTTTTTTAACAGAAGTTTTATCAAATAACGCAACAATAGTTATAATGGCGCCGATATCCCTTGAGGTAGCACATTTGATGAACATGCCACCAAGCGATGCGAGAGCCTATATATTAACAGCCTGTATTGCAGCATCTGCAAGTTTTGTCACGCCAATTGGATATCAGACAAATACATTTGTTTATACTGTTGGAGGTTATCAATTTAAAGATTTTCTAAAAGTGGGCATTTATTTTAACCTAATTTATTTTATTGGAACTGTTACACTCGTTTCCATTATTTGGGACTTCATTCCTTGATCGCTATTATCAAGAAAAAGCATTGAATGGAAAGGGGTCGAACGGCATTGGGATTTGCCATAAAGCTAATTATTGAATGATAGATCTTAGTTTTCATTAATACCTGTGTTGCAACGCTTTTTGAAGTATTGAAGGCCAAAATTGAAACACAAAAATAATAGGCACCCCCCACCCCTCAAGTTTTCAAGAAAAAGTTTAAATCCTACCTTGACTGAAATACCAAAAAAAAGATATAAATAGTCCATCACAATTACTCTAAAACTGAAAGCAAAATTCTCACCTTAACCTTTATATTAAAAGAACTTAAGCGTTATTAAAGAAACAATTTAATTGCCACCCATGTCAGAAGAAAAAAACATAAAAAAAGAAGAAAAGTACGACTCTTCACAAATTCAAAAGTTAGAAGGCTTGGAGGGCGTGCGAAAGCGACCCGATATGTATATTGGTGATACCAATGAAAGGGGTCTGCATCATTGTGTTTTTGAAATTGTCGATAATTCAATTGATGAGTCATTAGCGGGGTATTGCTCAGAAATAAAAGTTCACCTTCATGCAGATGGATCGTGCTCGATTCAGGACAATGGTCGAGGGATTCCGGTAGATGTTCACCCGAAGCATAATATGCCGGCATTAGAATTAGTTCTTACGAATTTACATGCTGGCGGAAAATTTGGAAAAGGGGCTTATCAGGTTTCAGGAGGCTTGCATGGAGTGGGTGCAAAATGCGTAAATGCAGTTTCAGAATGGTTTGTTGCTGAAGTTAGAAGGGAGGAAAAAATTCACCAGATGGAGTTTTCCCGAGGAATAACGACACAGAAAATGAAAGTGATCGGACCCTGCCAATCTACTGGTACAAAGGTGACTTTTCTTCCCGACGAACAAATTTTCACCGAGACTAGGGAGTTCAAATTTGATGTTCTTGCAAAAAGGTTGCGGGAATTAGCATTCCTTAATCCTGGTGTTAAGATATCGTTGAAAGAAGACAAGGGTGAACGCGAGCAAACATTTGTTTTTGAGGATGGTATTAGTGAATACGTGATGTATTTAAATCAAAATAAGAATTGTTTAACGTCTGAACCAATTACGTTTTCAGGGGAGGCTCCAGCTGAAACCGGAGAGGGAACAATTATGCTTGAGGTTGCTCTAATATATAATGACTCTTTTTCCGACCAACTTTACGCATATGCAAATTCAATTCATAATGTAGAGGGGGGTACCCATCTGTCTGGTTTCCGCACAGCACTGACTCGTGTTATCAACGGATATGCGAGGCAAAACGACTTACTGAAAGAAAAAGAATTATCATTAACGGGTGATGATGTGAGAGAGGGATTAACCGCAGTAGTTTCGGTAAAGGTACCGGAGCCAAGATTTGAGGGGCAAACGAAGACCAAACTTTCTAATCGTGAAGTAGATGGGATTGTTCAGAAGATCGTTGGTGAAAAGATGAAATACTATTTTGAAATGAATCCTGACACCGCAAAGTCATTAATTCAAAAAGTGATTCATGCATCTCGGGCAAGAGAGGCAGCCAGGAAAGCCCGTGAGACGGTAAGAAAGGGAGCATTATCTGGTGGTGGACTACCAGGCAAGTTAGCCGATTGTTCTGAGAAGGACCCCGCTAAAAGTGAATTGTACATTGTGGAGGGAGACTCAGCAGGAGGTTCAGCAAAGCAGGGTCGTGATAGGCTTACTCAGGCGATACTCCCACTAAGGGGTAAATTATTGAATGTTGAAAAGGCTCGTCTAGATAAAGTTCTCAACAATGCTGAAATAAGAAGTTTGATCACTGCAGTGGGTACTGGAATCGGAGACCACGAGGGAGAAGGTGCTTTTGACGCTAGTAAAGCACGATATCACAAAATAATAATAATGACGGATGCGGATGTAGATGGAGCTCACATTAGAACTCTTCTGCTCACATTTTTGTTTAGGCAAATGAAAGGCTTGATAGAAAATGGATTTGTTTATGTTGCACGGCCTCCACTATATAAAATAAAGAGAAGAAAAACAGAACAGTATATTCAAGATGATGCGGAAATGAGTAAGATTCTTCTGTCATTGGGCTGTGAAGATATTGAGTTTAAAAGAAAAAGTGATGATTATTTATTCCCAGAAGAGAAGATAAAAATTTTAATCGAGCAGTTTTTAAAAATTGAGGCATTAGGAAAAGGGATTCAACGCTATGGATGCACTCTAACTAGGTTGCTTGCCCAACTTGATGGAAAATCAGAATCCCTTCCGCGATTTCTAGCTCGTATCCGAACAGGTAATGAGGAAGAAATTAGATTTTTCAAAGATATCGAAGCCAAGGCTGGTTTCATGTTATCACAAAATATCGTAGAAGAAAATGAGCTCGACTCTGTGAGTAGAGAAATAGAATTAAATGGCTTGAAAGTGAGTCAAAGAATTTCAATTCATGAAATATATGAATCATACGAAATTGAGAAATTATTAAAACAATGCCATGAATTAGGGATTAATTATACGCTTTTTTCTAACAAAGAAGAAGTATCTGATTATCATATCGTAACTAATAGTGGTGCTGAAAACAAAGAGGAAACAGTAGACATCTTCTCAGTAATCAACTTTTTGGAAACAATAAGGAAGCAAGGTAGGAAAGGACTTCAAATACAAAGATATAAAGGACTAGGAGAAATGAACCCGAAGCAACTCTTTGAAACGACTATGGATCCACAAAAAAGAAGTTTAATTAAAGTTGAAATAGAGGATGCAATTGCGGCCGATAATATCTTCACAATGTTAATGGGTGAAGAAGTCCCACCGCGCAGAGCTTTCATTGAAGATAATGCCCTGAATGTTTCATTTTTAGACGCCTAATAATTTTAAAATGACAGACAATAATAAATCACTCTTTTCGGGAAATATAAGCGATATTATGCAATCTGCTTACATCGATTATTCGATGTCAGTGATAGTTAGTCGAGCCTTACCAGATGTTCGGGATGGTTTTAAGCCAGTACATCGCAGGGTTTTGTATGCTATGCTACGGGAGGGCTTGTTGCACAGCAGGGCGTACGATAAGTGTGCTGGTGTAGTGGGAGAAGTCTTAAAAAATTATCACCCGCATGGCGATAGTTCGGTATATGATACATTAGTAAGAATGGCACAACCGTGGGTAATGAGGTATCCGTTGGTAGATGGTCAAGGTAATTTTGGTTCAGTCGATGGAGATTCTGCGGCAGCATATCGATACACAGAATGTCGATTGACTAAAATAGCGGAAGAATTACTCAAGGATATCGACGAAGATACAGTCGACTTTGCCCCTAATTACAAAGAAAGTTCTACTGAACCTACAGTTTTGCCGTCTTCCCTGCCCAGCCTCCTGATGAACGGTTCTTCTGGTATCGCTGTGGGTATGGCGACTAACATACCCCCCCATAATTTGGGTGAACTGATTGACGCCGTAACCTTACTAATCGATGAGCCTAATTGTACGATTGAGCAAATTATGGAAATACTACCGGGACCCGATTTTCCAACGGGCGGTACAATAGCGGGTAGATCCGGAATTAATTCCTACATGCATACCGGTCGTGGCATAGTAAGAATGAGAGGTACAATAACTACTGAAGAATTGCCGAATGGAAAACAACAAATAATAATTTCTGAAATTCCGTATAATGCAAATCGTGCAACTTTAGTAACTAGAATTGCAGATTTGGTGAAAGAAAAAATTCTTGATGGAGTGAGCGATCTTAGAGATGAATCGACCGAAACAACTCGTATCGTTGTAGAGCTTAAACTCGGAGAAATTGAGAGAGTTACCATCAACAAACTTTTTAAACTAACTGCACTTGAAAGTAGTTTTGGCGTTATTCTATTGGCCTTAGATAAGAGAAGACCAAGGCAGATGAACATTAAGGAAGCTTTGGAGTGTTATGTTGACCATCGGAGAGAGGTAATTCTTAGAAGAACTCAATTCAGATTGAGGAAGGCTGAGGATCGAGCTCATATACTAGAAGGCTATAAAATTGCACAAGATAATTTGGATGATTTTGTTCGTATAATTCGAGCTTCAGCAAACCGAATTGAAGCGAAATCGAATTTAGTCGCAAAATATACTCTTTCTGACAGGCAAGTGAATGCAATTCTTGATTTACGATTATACCAATTGACTGGTATGGAAAGAGAGAAAATTGACGCTGAATATCAAGAATTAATGACGATTATTTCAGGCCTCAAAGAAATTATTGAAAATGAACATATACTCTTATCCGTAATAAAAGATGAATTAAGTGCCTTGAGAGGTGTATACGCAGACGAAAGAAAATGCACAATAACGGAGTATGAAGGCGATGTTAGAATGGAAGATTTAATTCCTAATGATGGTTGTGTTGTTACGATTACAAAAAGCGGATTCATAAAAAGAACTGGCGTCGAAGAATTTCGTTCACAAAATCGTGGAGGAAAAGGAGTAATTGGGAGTGGTCAAAAGGAGGAAGATCCTGTCGAAATTTTACAAACTTGCAATGCGCACGATACACTCATGTTTTTTATGAAAAATGGTCGTGTCTACGTTGGAAAAGCTTATGAAATACCAGAGGGAAGTAGAATTGCAAAGGGCAGAAATATAATCAATCTTCTCGAAATGCAAAAGAGCGAAAAGGTTGCTGCCCTTATTGCGATTGATTCCTTTGAATCTGATCAATCATTAGTTTTATGTACTCAAAAAGGAGTAATCAAAAAAACAAAGATAAATGCGTACAAAAACCATCGCAAGGGTGGAATTATTGGCATTAATGTTGATGAAGGTGATACTGTATTAAAGGCGATCAAAACGAATCCGGATGATCATATTTTAATTTTAACCAAAAACGGAAAAGGACTGCGGTTTTGCTGCGATCAATTACGAGACCAAGGCAGAGTAACTAGAGGCGTTCGTGGGATTAGACTCAAACCCAAAGATCAAGTGGATTCTTGCCTAGTGGTTGATGATCAAAAATTATTACTGATTGCAGGACAAAATGGTCTAGGTATCCGCACTCGGTTCAGTGCGTTTCTTCCAAATGGTGGAAAACTTGATAGTGACTCGGTTGAAGATGCTACCCCAAGGAAAAGAGGCGGTCAGGGTGTTACTGCAATGAATACTGACAGAATAATCGGTGCACTGAGCGTAGATCCCGAGAGTGAAATCTTAATGATCACAAGTAACGGACAGGCTGTTCGTTGCCCTGTTAATAATGTCCGGGAAACAAGCCGAGGTTCGAAGGGGGTAAAGCTCGTTAATTTATCCGGTAAAGACAAATTAACAGCTATTTCTGAAGTTATAGAACTCGACGAAGGTGATGAACTCGAAGAGGAGGGAACGGAATCCGAAAACTTGCTAGAAAACGAGCCAGAAACAGATACAGGTAATCTAAACACTGACCACGATACCAAAACTGATTCTACCGAATAAACTGTTTTATATTTACGATACTTGCTAATCTTTTATAAAGCAAGAAGGCACATATTGTATCATACAAGGCGTTGTGCGGGGTTCTTTTATCTTCTCGGCAATGTCTTTTAGCTAGTACAGAGCTCTCTTCTTTAATAAAAATATTAGTTAAGTGCTCTAATCCGTATTCTTCCAATTGGGGATAAAGTATTTTATACATTTCTTTAGTATCGAGCCACGGTCCCCATTCCACTCCATGGTTTGTACTGGTAATATTACTGTAAGGTAGATACTTTTTAAGAAGATTTTTCTCTGTTGGTACATTGTGTGATATTATAAAATCAGGTATTTTCTTAAATATTGTTTTAAAGAACTCGATACATTCAGCTTCATTTCGAATTGTTTGTTCCGCTAAACTTACTATGGTGGAGTTTACTGATGTGATTAAACCTATTTCTCGTATTCCATTGGAGAGTGAACCTTCAAAGTCCAGGGCTAAAATTTGCATATTTTAAAAAATCTAAATGAATAAAATAAGTTTTCCAGTTTTTACTGAATTTGTAGAAAAAATTACAACCGAAACATCTTTATCTATCAATAAATGCTTTGATACAAATATTGTAAATAAAAGAAAAAAATGCGATGGGACAATCGTTACAGATGTTGATTTAAATACAGAACATTTTATCAGAGAACAGATTGAATTATCTTACCCGAGTCACGGAATAGTTGGTGAGGAGTTGGCAAATAAAGAAAAAAGTGCGGAAAGCATCTGGATTATTGATCCCATTGACGGAACATTTAGTTTTGCCAGGGGGATTCCTTTGTTTGGAACTTTGATAGGGTATTTGTATAATGATTACCCTGCTTATGGTTGTATGCGATTTCCTAAATTAGGGAATGATTTATTGGTTGGAGATAATGACTCTTGTTTCTTAAATGGAATAAAAACAGAATGTTCACCCTTTGTTTCATGGGGTGAATCTCTCATTCTCACAACAGACGAAAAAAGTATTTCACAGTCTTCTATTGCTTCAAATTGGCAAAGGTTAAAGAAACGAGAGGCTCAATTTAGAACCTGGGGTGACTGTTATGGGTACTATCTTTTATGCACAGGAAAGGCTGATGCAATGTTAGATATCGATTTAAAACCCTATGACATTTTACCACTGATACCAATTTTAAAAGGAGCAGGTTTATCGATAGTAGATTTTTCAAAAAAGAAAGATTTTACTTCCATAGTGGCTTGTAAACCCGAAATAGAACAAGAGTTTGCTCAATTGCTAATAAGTTGAAATGGAGCGGGCGAAGGGATTCGAACCCTCGACATCCACCTTGGCAAGGTGGTGCTCTACCAACTGAGCTACGCCCGCGTTCCGAGATAAACTATCTAAAATTTATCTAAGTAAATCAAGTTTATAATGTAAAAAGTAGAAACATGTTTGTGACAAAAATTTGGTTTTACTTGACAAAAAATCACTTTTCTCTACCTTCAAACACTTTTCTCTAACTCCATGCCCCCCGCCCATGTAGCTCAGTCGGTAGAGCGCGTCCTTGGTAAGGACGAGGTCGGCGGTTCAAATCCGCTCGTGGGCTCCACATAAAATTCAAACTAAGTCAAACAAATGGCCAAAGAACAGTTCCAACGCACAAAACCCCACGTTAATGTAGGTACCATCGGTCACGTAGACCATGGTAAAACAACACTCACGACAGCAATTTTACATGCTCAAGCCCGTCAAGGACTTGCAGAAGTAAAAAGCTATGCCGATATAGCGAAAGGCGGAACAGTACGTGACGCGTCTAAAATTGTAACGATTGCAGTTTCTCATGTTGAGTACGAATCAGCAAACAGGCATTACGCTCATGTAGACTGCCCTGGTCACGCTGATTTTGTTAAGAATATGATCACGGGTGCAGCTCAAATGGACGGAGCTATTTTAGTAGTAGATGCTACTACTGGCCCCATGCCTCAAACTAGAGAACATATCCTTCTTGCTCGCCAAGTAGATGTTCCTAATTTGGTAGTTTTTCTCAATAAATGCGACCTTATGTCTGGTGATGACGAAGAATTACTTGAATTAGTCGACATGGAAATTCGCGATTTGTTGAGCAAGTATGAATTCGATGGTGACAATGCAAAAATCATCCGCGGTTCTGCTACCAAGGCACTTGAAAATGAAGAGAGTGATTTGGGCCTAGGTTCGATTCAGAAATTAATGGACGCCATTGATACTGAAGTAGCCGAACCCGTACGTGATGTTGACAAACCTTTATTGATGGCAGTGGAAGGCGTTTTTACAATTACAGGACGTGGCACTGTTGCAACTGGAAGAATCGAGCGTGGAAGAATCAAGGTCGGTGAAGAAGTTGAAATTGTTGGTCTTGGAGAATCTCGTAAGACTACATGTACCGGTGTTGAGATGTTTCGTAAGGAATTAGGACAAGGTCAAGCAGGTGATAATGTTGGAATACTGCTTCGTGGAATTGAAAAAGCTGATATACAGAGAGGTCACGTACTTGCTGCTCCAGGTAGCATAAAGCCCCATGTCAAAGCGAAAGCCCAAATTTATGTTCTTAACAAAGAAGAAGGTGGAAGGCACACCCCATTTTTCAAAGGTTATCGTCCACAATTCTTCTTTGGTACCGCAGATGTCACCGGGATTGTTCATTTACCTGAAGGTGTTGAAATGGTAATGCCAGGTGACAATCTGGGTGTTGAAATAGAACTTCAAAAGTCAATCGCAATGGAACCTGGACAAAGATTTGCTATTCGCGAGGGTGGCAAAACTATTGGAGCGGGTAACATTACTGAAATTTCTTAATCATTTAGATTACTACTCGCAAATCCACCCAATTAAAACTTGGGGAGAATAGCTCAATTGGTAGAGCAACGGTCTCCAAAACCGTAGGCTGTGGGTTCAAGTCCCTCTTCTCCCGCCATTTATAATAAAATTGAATCCGTTTAAGAAAGTTAGAACCTTTTACAAGGAGACTATTGCTGAACTTGGGAAAGCAAGTTGGCCCACTTTTGCTGAGCTTCGCGAATCTACAATAGTTGTTGTAATCGGTGTAGTTATATTAGGCTGCTTTATTTCTGTTTCAGATTTTTCTTTATCTAATTGGGTGGAGTTTGTAACTCAATACCTTCGGTCTAGCTAATCCTTACACTTCATGAATGATACTTTATCAACTGGAATGAGATGGTATGCCGTACAATGTCTGTCTAATCACGAGGACAAAGTGCGCCGTTACTTTGCCAAGTATAAAGAAGAAGATGAGCATTTTGCGAAGAATTTGAATGAAGTTCTTGTGCCTATCGAAACTGTATCTGAGGTTAAGAACGGCAAAAAAAGACAAAGGGACCGTAAGTTTTATCCCGGTTATGTATTTGTAGAAATGAAACTTTATGATGATCAAGGTACTCTTAAGAAAGAACCTTGGTATAAGGTCAAGGATACGGACGGTGTAATTAACTTTATTGGTAAGGAAAATCCAACACCTCTTCGTGATGATGAGATTTCACGTATCTTAAATCAAGTGGATGAAGCAAAAGGAAAAGAAGTTCCAAAAGTTCAATTTACTGTTGGTGAAGTGGTCAAAATACTAGATGGACCTTTCTTAAACTTAACTGGTGAAATTGAGGACATTGACCCAGCAAAAGGAACTCTTAAAGTTTCGGTTTCCATTTTTGGCCGATTCACTCCTGTTGAACTAGAATTTTGGCAAGTCGAAAAAGCCGATCAAGAATAATATTTATAATGTCTAAGAAAGCTGTTGGTCTTATTAAACTTCAATTACCTGCTGGTGCAGCCAATCCTGCACCCCCTGTTGGTCCAGCGTTGGGTGCACAAGGTGTAAACATCATGGGTTTTTGTAAAGAATTTAACGCAAAAACTAAAGATCAAGCAGGTTTGATCTTACCGGTTGTAATAACAGTATACTCAGATCGTTCATTTAGTTTTATTCTTAAGTCACCCCCTGCTTCCGTACTACTGAAGAAAGCTGCTGGTTTAGCCAAAGGTTCTGGTGTTCCGAATCGAGATAAGGTCGGTACGGTAACCCGTGATCAAATCAAGGACATTGTAAAGACTAAGCAAAATGATTTAAACGCATCTGATGAAGATGCTGCTTGTAGGATAATAGAAGGTACGGCAAGAAGCATGGGAATCGAAGTCTCCAATTAATCTAATTTAACATGATTTCTCGTAGTAAAAAATATCGCAAGTCCATGGAAGGTTTTTCACAGGACGAAACAAGCACACTTTCGGATGCGTTCGGTAGACTTGAAAAATTTGAAAAAGTAAATTTTGATGAAACAATAGAACTCTCTTGTTCTTTAGGCGTTGATCCTAAGCAAAGCTCTCAGGGTGTAAGGGGAATTGTAAATTTACCCCATGGAAGCGGTAAAGAAGTTCGTGTGATTGTTTTTACCGATAATGCGGATGAAGCTAAAGCAGCAGGTGCTGATCATGCTGGACTTGATGAGTTAATCAAAAAGGTCAAAGACGGATGGATGGACTTCGATGTGGCCCTTGCTACAACAGATTCAATGAAAAGTGTTCGCAGTATTGCTCGTGTGCTTGGTCCAAGAGGTTTGATGCCAACCCCAAAAGCTGGTACAGTAACCGATAATGTTGCGGAAGCAATTACTGCGGTAAAGGCAGGAAGAGTTGAATTTAAAATGGATAAAACTGGTTCACTCGCTGTCGTCGTGGGTAAAAGATCTTTTACTTCAGTTCAGTTGCAGGAAAATACGTCGACTGCGTTAGAAGCGGTTTTGTCCTCGAGACCAGATGGCTTTAAGGGAAAATTTATTAAAAATGTTTACATTAGCAGTACAATGAGCCCGAGCGTTAAACTCGACACCAGTACTCTTAATCTTTCGTAATATATCTACATCATGAGACCTGAAAAATCCTATTTAATTAAAGAGGCTTCCGACTACCTCTCTCGCTCCGATTACTTTTTTCTTACCGATTACAAGGGAATAAATGCGGAAGAAACATCCGAACTAAGGAAAAAGCTTTCAGAACGAGGAGCTGAATTTCATGTCGTAAAAAATAGTTCACTTACGATCGCAACGAAGGAAAAAGAATTACCTGATTTATCAGACCATTTATCAGGTCATACTGCAATCGTGGTTGGGGGAGATGACCCATCGGGTGTAGCAAAAGCACTTGGTGAATTCTTGAAAGAAACCAAAAAAGTAACTGTCAAAGCTGGAACACTTGGAGATCGAGTTTTAAATACTGACCAAGTTAAGCAATTGGCAAATCTACCGAGCTTAGAAGTTCTTCAATCCCAATTACTTTCATTACTCAATACACCTGCGACTCAACTAGTATCCATCCTTAGTGCACCAGCACGTTCGATGGTTACTGTTTTACAAGCAAAGGCAGATAATTCCTAAACCATTTTCTGGATATTCTATCCGAAAAATAAAACTATTAACCACCAACCTAGAAGAAATTAGGGGTAATTCCTTAAACACCAATAGGTACTAATCATATTCAGGACAGGAGGTATATATTAACATGTCAGACATAACAAAAGACCAAGTAGTTGATTGGCTCAGCGGCCAATCAGTAATAGAGATCGCAGATCTCGTTAAAGAGCTCGAAGACAAATGGGGCGTTAGTGCAGCAGCACCAGCAGCCGTAGCAGTCGCAGCACCAGCCGGCGGCGGAGATGCCGGTGGAGCAGCAGAAGCACAAACTGAATTCAATGTTGTTCTCATTGAATTTGGAGGCAACAAAATTGCCGTTATTAAAGAAGTCCGTGCAATTACCGGTCTTGGATTAAAAGAGGCTAAAGAACTCGTAGAAGGAGCGCCCAAGCCAGTCAAGGAAGCAGTCTCCAAGGATGAGGCAGATGAGATTGTTAAGAAATTAGAGGCTGCAGGAGCAAAAGTAGAAGTTAAATAATGCATTTCTCTCTTTCTTTCTAGTTTTAAAGTAAAGCCGTATGGTTGCTATGCAATCTGCGGCTTTTTTTGTTCTTTCCCTACCCCACAAGTTACCAACCAATAATATGGATACAGCAATTCGAAAAAATTTCGGTAAGCTTACAGAAGCCATCGAGCCACCAAACTTGCTTCAAAATCAAGTTGATTCTTTTCATGATTTTCTTCAAAGAGAAGTTCCATCAACTCATCGAAAAAAAGCAGGCTTAGAGGCTGTTTTTACAGAGGTTTTTCCTATCATAAGTTATGACGAAAAATCTCGTTTAGAATATGTGAGTTACACCATTGGAGAATCTAAGTTGTCTGAAATGGATTGTATCGATCAAAACTGTACATATGCAGCTCCATTACAGGTCAAACTTCGCTTGCGACTTGAAGTAGAAGGACAGAGTAAACCTTTCTACAGTGAAGAAGAAATTTTTATGGGTGAGTTGCCTATAGTAACAGAACGGGGATCCTTTATTATAAATGGAGCCGAACGTGTTGTTGTCAGTCAATTACACCGTTCGCCTGGCGTTAGTTTTGAGGAGTCGGTCCACAGTAGTGGAAAGACGTTGCACGGATTCCGTATAATTCCGGATCGTGGAACATGGATAGAGGCACAATTTGACCAACATGATTTACTGTATGTGTACTTAGATCGTAGAAGAAGAAGAAGAAAGTTTTTAATTACCACTTTTTTACGGGCCTTACTTGATTCAGATTCTGATAAAGACAAAGATTCCGATCAAAAAATAATCGAACTTTTCTATGATATTGAAATATTATCTATTGAAGAATTGTTAAAAAAGGAGAATGTTTCAAATTATGTGCTAGTCGAACCAATGTTTGACCGTACAAAAGGTGCTGTTCTAGCAAAAGCATTTGAACCCCTTACTAAAACATATCTTAGATCTTTCCAGAAAGCAGGAGAGACACAACTCCGTGCAATTGACACTTCTGTTGATGAAGGTGCAATCATACGTTGTCTCAAAAAAGACACCACTAAAAACAAGGATGAAGCACTAAAAGAAATTTATAAAAAACTCCGACCTGGTGAGCCACCTGACCGTGCTAATGCCGAAGCGCTTATTAAGAGGCTATTTCTTGATTCCAAGCGTTACGATTTGGCTAAAGTGGGTAGGCACATGCTTAATCTGAAATTAAATTTAGACACCCCATTGGAAGTTCGGGTAACGACTGTTGAAGATTTAGTTGCGGCCACTCGGAAGCTTACCGATTTCAAACGAGGTAAATCCAACGAAGAAAAAGCCCGGGAAGATGCGGGTAAGTTTTTCGATATGGGGATCGATGACATTGACCATTTAGGTAATCGTCGAGTTAGAACCGTAGGAGAATTACTAGCAAACGTTTGCCGAAGTGGCTTATCAAGAACGGAGCGTGTTGTTCGAGAAAGGATGACTCTGTATGACCAAGGAGTTGAATCACTTTCACCTGGCAAGTTAATCAACCCAAAGGCTCTCACCACGGTTGTGAGAGATTTTTTTGCAAGGAGTCAACTTAGCCAATTTAAAGACCAAATTAATCCACTTGCCGAGTTGACTCACAAGCGCCGATTATCTGCATTAGGACCGGGTGGACTTAATCGAGAGAGAGCTGGTTTTGAAGTTCGGGATGTACACCCAACTCATTATGGCAGGATTTGCCCGATCGAAACTCCCGAGGGACCCAATATCGGATTAATAAACACGCTTTCTACTTATGCTAAAATTGATGAGTTCGGATTTCTTCAATCCACTTATCACCCTTGCTTGAATGGATATATTGGAATTATTTCCGCAAAGGATCATGTCGAGGAATCTCATCCCCTCAATAATCTCAGAAATTTAGAAAATGAACGGACTTTCGATAAATGTCGTTTTAAGCAGGGGGCTACACATTTAATTTATTTCGATGAAATAAGTAAACATGCAGAACTTAATTGGGCACTTGAAATTCTTTCCAATGAGACAATCGCGAAAAATGACATTATCGTGTTTACGCAAAAGGGGGGAGCTGAATCAATCCCTGCACTCGCTGAGATACTAAATGTTCCTAAAATCAAATTTGTAAAAGAATTAGAGGGAGTTGTTTTAAAACAGGCAAATTTCATTCATTCAAAGTCATTAATAAATGGTGTCATTGATCTCAATGCTTTCGCGGAGGAACAGTATTTAATCGCCCAGGCTAACACTGAGTTAGACAAATCCTCCAACAAGATCATTGGTCGTGTTACCTGTCGTGCTCGAGATCAAGTTAGTGAATACGATGCCAATCAGGTAGAATTCATGGATGTTTCACCCAAGCAAGTAGTATCTGTTGCTGCGGGTTTAATTCCATTTCTAGAGCATGATGATGCGAATCGAGCCTTGATGGGTGCTAACATGCAGCGACAAGCAGTACCATTACTTCAGTCTGATTCGCCATTGGTTGGTACAGGCATTGAAAAGAAGGTCGCAGAAGATTCTAAAACTGTAACAGTATCAGAATCCGAAGGTGTTGTTGCGCTTGCTGATGGAAACAGAATCGTTGTAACAGATGATGGTACTCTTCCACCGCGTTTTCTCAAGGAACCCAAAAGCGACCACAAGAGAGGCATTTATTGCTACGATTTAAGAAAGTTTTTGCGCTCCAATGCTGGAACATGCTTTAATCAAAAACCTATAGTTCGAAGAGGTAATAAGGTAAAGATTGGCGATGCTCTTGCGGACGGTGCTTGCACCGATAATGGGGAGTTGGCGATTGGTCGTAATATTCTCGTAGCCTTCATGCCTTGGAAGGGATATAATTTTGAAGATGCAATTTTGATCTCTGAAAAAATGATCAAGGATGATATCTATACATCCATTCATATTGAAGAGTTTGAGGTCACGGCACGGGATACAAAACTCGGACCGGAAGAAATTACTAGGGATATACCAAACGCAGGAGAGGAAGCATTGCGTAACCTTGATCATCTAGGTGTAGTTCGTATTGGTGCAGAAGTACGACCAAGTGATATTCTCGTCGGTAAAATTACGCCTAAAAGTGAAACAGATTTAGCGCCAGAAGAAAAATTATTGCGGGCCATATTTGGTGAAAAAGCAGCGGACGTAAAAGATAGTTCCCTTAAGGTTCCATCAGGTACACAAGGTATCGTTATGGATGTAAAGGTTTCAAGTCGAACCGATGCGGAGCAGGAAAAGCTTTCCCCTTCAGACCTTCGCCGTCAAAGTAAGCAAATAAAAGAAGATTACAGAAACCAAACTGATAGCCTTCGTTCACAATTAACGGAGTCACTCTCCAACATTCTTTTGGGCGAAAAAATTCCATTAAATGTTACAAACTCTGAAACTGGTGACATAATCATTCCTTCTAATCGCAAGATTACTAAGACATTATTAAGAAGGTTATCTTCAGTTCATCGTTATATTGATATTCCGCCTTCTCCTGTTCGAATTAAAGTTTTTGAAATAATCGAAAGTTACGAATCTAAATTTAACGATCTAGAAGATGATCGTGATCGTAAGATTGAGTCAATAGAACAAGGTGACTCGATTGATCAGGGAGCGATTAAAAACGTACGGGTATTTGTAGCCAAAAAGCAAAAAATGCGCGTGGGTGACAAAATGGCAGGTCGACATGGTAATAAAGGTGTTGTGGCAAAAATTGTTGCCGAAGAAGACATGCCTTTTCTTCCAGACGGTACTCCAATCCAAATTTGCTTAAATCCTTTAGGTGTTCCTAGTCGGATGAATGTAGGTCAGGTTTTGGAAACCCATTTAGGTTGGGCCTGTAATAAATTAGGCTTTAAAGTAGCTACACCAATATTTGACGGTATTTCTGAAGATAGAATCCGAGATTATCTTAAAGAAGCAAATCTACCAGAGACGGGAAAGACTGTATTATATGACGGTTGTACAGGAGAAGCTTTTTATCAAAAGATCGTCGTGGGTTATATGTACATGCTCAAATTGAATCACTTGGTATCAAGTAAGATACACGCACGTGCAGTTGGTCCATACAGCTTAATTACCCAGCAACCTCTCGGTGGTAAAGCCCAATACGGCGGACAGCGATTTGGAGAAATGGAAGTATGGGCATTGGAAGCATACGGTGCTGCATATACCCTGCAGGAGATCCTCACTGTGAAGTCGGATGATGTAGCCGGACGCACAAAGATTTACGAGTCTCTTGTAAAGGGTGACAACTCTCTACAGGCCGGTACTCCTCAGTCTTTTAATGTGCTGATGAAGGAAATGCAAAGTCTCTGCCTAGATATACGAGTCTTAGGCGAAGATTCCCTATAAAATAAATATTTTAAATAACCCCTCGAAAAGGTAAATCATGAGCGTTGAAGCAGTAAATGAAGCACTAGGTGTGGAAGTTGGACCCATGGATCGGGTTTCCATAACAGTAGCCTCTCCAGATGTAATAAGATCTTGGTCTAAAGGAGAAGTTAAAAATCCGGAAACAATTAATTACAGAACATTTAAGCCTGAGCCAGGTGGATTGTTTTGTCAGAAAATTTTTGGTCCTGTCCGGGATTATGAATGTGCATGTGGTAAGTACAAGCGCATCAAATACAAAGGTGTAGTTTGTGATCGTTGCGGAGTGGAAGTTACCGTTTCACGAGTTCGCCGTGATCGCATGGGACACATAGAATTAGCAGTTCCTGTTTCCCACATTTGGTTCCTTAAGAGTATGCCAAGCAGGTTGGGATTAATGCTCAACATGACAGCTAAGAGTTTAGAAAGAGTTCTTTATTATGAGCAGTACATGGTGACCGACCCAGGTAGTACTCCTTTGGAAGAAAAACAATTGCTCTCTGACAAGGAATTCCGAGAAGCCCAGGATGAGTTCGGAGACGAGTTCGAGGCGAAAATGGGTGCTGAAGCGGTTCGTGATGTCTTAGGTCGCATAAACTTGGAAGAAGAATTAGAGGATCTTTATGATCAAATGCATGACACCAAGTCGAAGCAAATTAAGAAAAAGCTTTCTAGTAGATTAAAAGTTACCCAAGGTTTCTTACACTCAGGTGCTTCACCTGAATGGATGGTTTTAGATAGTATTCCTGTTATTCCACCCGATCTTCGTCCACTCGTTCCATTAGAAGGTGGCCGATTTGCAACAAGTGATCTCAATGACTTGTATCGTCGTGTCATTAACCGAAACAACCGCCTTAAAAATCTTCTCCAACTTAAGACGCCTGATGTAATCATCCACAATGAAAAGCGGATGTTGCAGGAAGCGGTAGATGCACTTTTTGATAACGGTAGGCATGGAAGAGCGATTACAGGTTCTGGAAATCGTGCACTTAAGTCATTGAGTGACATGCTGAAGGGTAAGCAGGGTCGATTTCGGCAAAATCTTCTTGGAAAACGGGTGGATTACTCGGGACGGTCGGTTATTGTTATTGGACCTGAGTTGAAGTTGCATCAATGTGGACTTCCTAAGAAAATGGCATTAATTCTATTTGAGCCATTTATCATTCGTAGATTGAAAGAACTTGGTTTTGTTCATACTGTTCGCGGAGCGAGGAAGATGATTGAGAGTCGCTCTCCTGAAGTTTGGGACATTCTGGAAGAAGTTACCAAAGGCCATCCCGTTCTCTTGAACCGTGCCCCTACCCTCCACCGATTATCGATTCAGGCTTTTGAACCCGTTTTGATCGAAGGAAATGCGATCCGAGTGCACCCGTTAGTTTGTACCGCATACAATGCAGACTTTGATGGTGATCAGATGGCAGTCCATGTTCCCCTTTCAGTGGAGGCAGTCATGGAGGCTAAACTGTTGATGATGGCGACACACAATATTTTCTCTCCTTCGAGTGGAAAGCCTATACTTACACCTTCTCAGGATATTGTTTTGGGTTCCTATTTCCTGACAATGAACCCCAAGACAGAACCAAAGGAAGGTCAACGTGTACCTCTTATTGGTTGTTTGGAGGAAGCATTAAGCGCATTACATGTTGGAGTTCTAACCTTACACGATTGGATAGACATGAAAAATCCGGATAAAGGTAAAGAATCTTTATTTGGAATAACCAAAAAAAGCGTTGTTCGTACAACAGTAGGTCGTGTTTTATTTAATACCATTTGGCCTGATGAATTAGGTTTCTTTAATCAACCTGCACTTAAGGGAGATTTAGGTAACCTTATCTTAGAAACATTTCGTAATCGAGGTAAAGAAGAGACAATTGAATCTCTTGACCGACTGAAGGAAATGGGATTTGACATGGCTACCAAAGCAGGTATCTCGATTGGAATTTTTGACATGATTATTCCACCCGAGAAAAAGCAGAGAATTGCTGTTGCTCGTAAGGAAATCGATAAGGTTGAAGACCAATTTAAGAAGGGTATTATTACCCGAGGTGAGAGACACAATAAGATTATCGATGTATGGACTACCGCAACGGATGATATCGCTAAAGAAGTATTCACTTGCCTAGACGAAAATCTCGGAAAAGATACGATCAATCCAGTTTACCTGATGATGGATTCAGGTGCACGGGGAAATCGCCAACAAGTTCGACAGTTGTGTGGAATGCGTGGTTTAATGGCAAAGCCCTCTGGTGAGATCATTGAGCAGCCAATTTTAGCATCCTTTAGGGAAGGCTTGTCGGTCCTTGAATATTTTATGTCCACACATGGTGCTCGTAAGGGGTTAGCAGATACTGCTTTGAAGACCGCTGACGCGGGTTATTTGACCCGTAAATTATGTGATGTTGCGATGGATTGTATTATCGTTTGTGATGACGATGACCGTCGAGACGGAGTAGTCAAGAAGGCTATCATGGAGGGAGATAATGAGATTGTTCCCCTTAGAGATCGTATCATCGGTAGATATTCTACGGATGATATTAATAATCCATCTAATCCTAGTGAAATTGTAATTCCTTCTGGATCTTTAATAACGGAAGAGATTGCTTCCGATATTGATGCCCTCGGTATCACACGGGTGAAAGTAATGTCACCGCTTTCCAGTCGAATTAAAAACGGTTTAACAGCCCTAGAGTACGGTACCGATCCATCTACTAATAGTTTAGTGAAGGAAGGTTCGTCCGTTGGTATTATTGCAGCACAATCTATTGGAGAGCCTGGTACTCAACTTACGATGAGGACATTTCATATTGGGGGAATCGCAAGTGCAGGAAGAGAAGATCCGGTTATCAATGTTAGAAAAGCTGGAAAACTTCGCTTCAAGGGCTTACGATTGGTAACTCTTGCAAATGACCAGCAGGTGACTTTAAATAAGACAGGATCTATCCAAGTTTTGGATGAAGATGATCGAATTGTAGATGATTACCCAATACCCGCTGGTGCATTGTTGCACTTTAAAGACAGTGACCCAGTAGAGGACGAGGCATTATTGGCTCAGTGGGATCCCTACAATATACCTATTCTTTCCGAGAAAAAAGGCGTTATCTCCTTCGAGGACATGCTTCCAGGTGTGACTACAAAAGTCGAAAGGGACGCATCCGGTGGACGATCGATGGTTGTGATTGAGCATAAGGAAGATTTGAATCCCCAAGTGATTGTTAAAGACTCTAAAGGCAATCCAATTGCGACTTATTCTGTACCAACGGGTGCACAGGTTGCGGTTGATGAAGGAACTAGGATAGATGCGGGTTCAATTATTGCTAAGACTCCACGACAAGCCTCGAAGACACAAGACATTACCGGTGGACTTCCACGGGTAGCAGAGCTTTTTGAAGCACGTCGGCCCAAGGAGGGAAATGTTGGGCAAATGGCTAAAATAGATGGCATTGTGTCAGAAGCTGGTACATTACGATCTAAAAAGAGACTACTCGTAACGAACGAAGAATCTGGTCAGGTCGAAGAACATTTAATTCCCCACGGAAAACATGTATTGGTTCAACCAGGAGATTTTGCTCAAAAAGGGCAGTTAATCACTGAGGGAGCCAAAGATCCCCATGAAATTCTAGAGATTCTAGGACCATCTGCAGTCCAAGAATATTTAATTGAGGAGATCCAAAAGGTGTACCGTCTTCAGGGAGTTACAATTAACGATAAGCACCTAGAGGTAATAATATCAAGAATGCTTTTCAAGGTTCGTATTACGGATCCAGGTGATACCGAGTTTTTCTGGGGTGATCAAATAGATCGATTCGCCTTTATGAATTCGAATGAAGATATTTCTGAAAAAGGAGGTAAGCCAGCTGAAGGAGAACCGATTCTTTTAGGAATTACTAAAGCTTCATTAGAAACTGACAGTTTTATTTCTGCTGCTTCGTTCCAAGAAACCACTCGAGTTCTAACGAACGCTGCAACACTTGGCAAAATTGATGACTTAAAAGGATTTAAGGAAAATGTCATCATGGGACATTTAATTCCGGCAGGAACTGGTCTACCAAAATGGCGTAGACTTAAGATAGATACTCTCGGTCAGGCTAAGACGGAAGATAAAATTGCCTAATTATTTCTTCACATTAATAAATAAAACTTGAGAAAACAGAAAAACCTGTTACTTTAACCAACTTTTCCTCAAAAATCTACTCCATGCCCACAATAAATCAATTAGTTCGAAAAGGTCGTCGCCCTCAAAAAGCAAAGACTAAGTCACCCGCACTTAAAGCATGTCCTTTCAGAAGAGGTGTATGCGTTCAGGTTACTACTAGAACTCCAAAGAAGCCAAATTCCGCAATACGTAAAGTTGCGAAAGTTAGACTAACAACAGGACATGAAGTGATTGCTTACATACCTGATGAAGGTCATAATTTACAAGAACACAGTATTGTATTGCTTCGAGGTGGTCGTGTAAAAGATTTGAATGGTGTTAGGTATCATATTGTAAGAGGGACGCTAGATTGCCAGGGTGTAGAAAAAAGACGACGCAGTCGTTCTAAATACGGCGTAAAACGCCCAAGAAAGTAGGAGTTTATTATGTCACGCAGACGAAAAGCAGTTAAAAGACCATCCCGTCCAGATCCAAGGCACGGAAGCCCCCTTGTAAGTACCCTCGTTAACGCAGTAATGCAGAGTGGAAAAAAAACAGTGGCTCAACGAATAGTTTATGGTGCGATTGAGAAAATGGCAGAGAAGCTTGAAAAAGGTAATCCTGTTGATTTAGTTTTGGGTGCACTGGAGAATATTCGCCCCAAGATCGAAGTGAAAAGTCGACGAGTTGGGGGGGCCACTTACCAAGTACCTATCGAAGTTCCTTTTGAGCGTCAGCAAAGCCTTGCATTTCGTTGGGTAGTAAAAGCTGCCAGTGCTAAAAAAGGTGCACCTATGGCAGATTCGTTAGCCAACGAATTAATAGATGCCTACAATAACACTGGATCTGTTGTAAAAAAGCGTGAGGAAACTCATAAAATGGCACAAGCAAATCGTGCGTTTGCTCACTTACGTTGGTAAGTATAATTTTTCTCAATGAGTAATAACGAAAATTTTTCTTCAGCGAACTCTGAAAGTCGCCCATCCCTTTTAGAGCATACCCGTAATATTGGGATAGCAGCACATATCGATGCAGGTAAAACAACTTGTACTGAGCGTGTTTTATTTTATTCTGGCGTTGTTCACAAAATTGGTGAAGTTCACGATGGTGGTGCAACCACAGATTGGATGGAGCAAGAGCGTGAGCGTGGAATTACAATTACTTCCGCCGCAATTTCATGTGGATGGACTACTTCCGAAGGACCTTTTGCTACAATACCTCATCGCATCAATATAATCGATACGCCCGGCCACGTAGATTTTACGGCCGAGGTGGAAAGATCCTTACGAGTTTTAGATGGTGCAATCGGTGTATTTACTTCAGTGGAGGGAGTACAACCGCAGTCTGAGACAGTTTGGAGGCAAATGGACAAGTACAATGTACCTCGTCTTGGCTTTATTAATAAAATGGACCGTATGGGTTCCAATTTCTTAGCTGCTGTCACTAGTATGAGAGACAAGCTGGGTGCAAATGCACATCCATTGTTTTTAGCAATTGGTGCAGAAGAAAACTTTCGAGGTCTTGTTGATTTGGTCAAGATGGTTGCGTATATTTATGACGAAACTGATGAATCAGGTGTTCGCTTTACAGTGGAAGAAATTCCCGCTGACCTTAAAGATTTAGCTGACGAGTATCGCGAAGCTTTACTAGAAGCCGTTTCTGATTTTAGTGATGATATTGCAAATAAATATTTAGATGGTGAAGAAATTTCAGAAGCCGAATTTAAGTTAGGTATCAGAAAAGCCACACTCTCCTTGAAATTTATTGGCGTTATTCCTGGTAGTGCATTTAAAAATAAAGGCGTTCAAATGCTCATGGATGCTGTGGTTGACTACTTACCCAGTCCCCTTGACCTTCCCCCAATGAAGGGTGAGGATTCAGATGAAAATGCGGTAGAGGTTGCTCCCAACGACAGTGCTAAAGTTGCTGGACTTGCTTTCAAGCTAATGTCCGATCCTTATGTTGGAAAATTAGTATTTTATAGAATATATCAGGGAACATTAAAAAAAGGTTCTAGTCTGTATAATCCCAGGACTCGTAAAAGTGAACGTGTTTCTCGACTTATGGTTATGAAGGCAAACGACCGTGAAGATATTGATGTTGCTTATTCAGGTGATATTTGTGCACTCATTGGTGTTAAAGATGTTGTTACAGGTGATACTCTTGCGGACAAGGATTTGGATTTGCGATTGGAGCCACCCAGTTTTCCGGAACCTGTTATTTCCATGTCGATCGAACCAGCTACCAAAGCCGATCAAGAGAGAATGGGAATTGGATTGCAACGATTGGCGGAAGAAGATCCTACTTTCGGACTTTCCACTAACGAAGAAACTGGACAAACGATTATTTCCGGTATGGGCGAACTTCACCTTGAAATCATTCGTGATCGTCTTTTTCGTGAGTTTAAGGTAGATGCAAATGCCGGTAAGCCTCAAATTGCATATCGCGAAACCATGCTTAAACCTTCTGATGGAAATGGTAAATTTATTCGTCAGTCTGGCGGACGTGGTCAGTATGGTCATGCAGTTATTAAAATGGAACCCCTCGAAAAGGGTAAGGGTGTCGAACTCGAAAATAAGATCGTAGGTGGATCTATTCCTAAAGAATTTATTAAACCCACTTTCGATGGTATTAAAGAGGCAGCACTTTCAGGTGTAGTTGCTGGGTATCCAGTAATTGATTTCAAAATTACCCTTGTAGACGGCTCTTTCCATGATGTTGATTCCTCTGAAATGGCATTTAAAATGGCTGGTATATTTGCATTTAAAGACGCGATGAAAAATGCCAATCCTATTTTGCTTGAGCCGATCATGCAGGTTGAAGTATCCACGCCTGAAGAATATCAAGGTGAACTAATGGGTGATTTGAATCGTAGGCGCGGTCAAATTCAAGGAATGGAATCTCGCGGAAATGCTTGCATCATACAAGCATTTGTACCCCTTGAAAACATGTTTGGTTATTCTACTGATATGCGATCCCTTTCTTCAGGCAGAGCAGATTATTCCATGACACCATCCCATTTTGAGCAAGTACCCCAAAGTCTTGTGCAATCAATTGTCGAAACTTTAAGCAGGGAACCTGCAAGAACATAATATACTCAATTTATAGATGAACGGACAGCGCATACGCATTAAACTTCGCGGCTTTGACTATCGTGTAATCGACCAGTCAGCCATAGACATTGTTGATACGGCTAAAAGAACTGGTGCACGAGTTGCTGGACCAATTCCTATGCCTACACGTATTGAAAGATACACAGTAAATCGTTCTCCTCATGTCGATAAGAAATCAATGGACCAATTTGAGTTAAGAACTCACAAAAGACTCATTGATATAATTGAGCCCACTGTTCAAACTGTGGACGAACTCAAAAAACTCAATTTACCCGCCGGTGTGGAAATTAACATTAACGTATAAATAGGTTATTTTATAAAATTAAACCTTTAAAGCAGGTCTCAAATGGTTAAAACCGCCTGCCGCTTAAAGAATGAAACTTGAACTACTAGGAAAAAAACTTGGCATGAGCCAAGTGTATGATGCGGACAATAATCTTGTCCCTGTAACGATAATTGAAGCGGGTCCTTGCCCTGTCTTACAAGTTAAGACTGGGGACAAAGATGGTTACTCTGCTATTCAGATTGGCTTCAACCCAAATGGGAAATCGCCCAACAAGGCGAATTCTTGTAAGAAAGGTCACGCTAAGAAAGCAAATGTAAGTGCGCAGCAAATTTCTCAAGAAATTCGCTTATCTGATGATCACGATTTCAAGCAAGGAAATGTCATTACTGTCGAGGACTTCAAAGAAATTAAGATGGTGGATGTAGTTTCGAAAACTAAGGGTAAAGGCTTTCAGGGAGTTGTAAAGCGCTGGAATTTTGCAGGTGGTCCTGCTTCTCATGGTTCTATGTTCCATCGACGAGGTGGTTCTTACGGTCTCTGTCAGTGGCCAGGTCGCATCTTCAAGAATAAGAAAATGCCAGGTCATATGGGTGATGTCAGTCGTACTACTCAGAATTTACAAGTTGTTAAGGTGCTACCGGAGAAAAATTTAGTTTTGATTAAGGGAAGCGTACCTGGGCACAAGGGTTCAATTTTAACTCTTCGCGTGGCAAAGAAGTCCAGAAAGTAAACTATTATTTGTAATGAAATTTAAATTATTCAAAGCGGATGGCTCTCCTAGTGGGGATGTTGATATCAAAAGTTTCCCTACTCTCGAAGAAGGAAAAGGCGTCGACGCCTTAAGGCAGGCAATAATTGCAGTACATGCAAACAACCGCCAAGGAAACGCATCGACCAAAGTACGTTCAGAAGTTAATGGCTCGGGCAAGAAAATTTACCGCCAAAAAGGTTTAGGTGTTGGACGTGCAGGAGATAAAAATGCGATTCAACGTCGCGGAGGCGGCGTGGCATTTGGACCAAGACCAAGATCTTACAATCAAAAGTTGAACAAGAAAATTAAACGTCTTGCTATGGAGCGGGCTTTAATAGATCAGGCTAATTCCGAGAATATTTATTTAATTGAAGATTGGTCAGTTGCAGAACCTAAAACCAAACTTTTTAAAAGCTTAATTGGAACTATCGCACCAAATTCTAAAAAAGTGCTAGCAATTGGTGATTCATTCGAGGACAAGTTTGCCCTAGCCGCCAGGAATTTGTCAACTGCACGATTAGGACGTGCACAAGATTTAAGTCCCCTTGATATTGTGCAAACTGATCAAATAGTTATGAGCCTTAAAGGGCTGGATGTATTATTAGCTAAATTCGGTAAGGAGGAGACTAAATAATGAAAGAGTCAGTAACTATATTAAAAGAAGCATTGCTTACCGAAAAAGCAACTATGCTCTCGGCCAATCTTAACAAATATGTGTTTTCCGTGTCTAGTTTTGCTAGTAAGTCCAATGTCAAAGATGCAGTAGAAAAGACATTTAGTGTAAAAGTTTTAAAAGTAAATTCTTTAGTTGTTAAACCCAAAGCTAAAAGAGATCGTGCTCGACGTAACAAGCTTGGTTTTAAGAGTGGTATGAAGAAAGCAATTGTAACCTTAAAGTCGGGCGACAGCATCGACCTAGCATAGGAGAATAATACCATGCCAATTCTACAACAAAAACCAGTCACGCCTTCCGGTAGATTTTTTCTTAAAAACAAAGTAGATCTCGATACTAAGAGGCCGGAACGTTCTTTAACAAAAGGTGTTCACCGCAAGAAAGGTCGAAATGCTTACGGTCGAATCACTTCGAGACGACGTGGTGGTGGACACAAAAGGCTTTACCGTCAAATTGACTTTAGAAGGCAACGATTGAACGATGAGGCAAAAGTCATTGCCTTAGAGTATGATCCTAATCGTACTGCCCACTTAGCTTTGCTTGAATATGCAGACGGCGAAAAAACCTATATCTTAGCTCCTTCCACTGTTGTTGTTGGTGATGTTTTGGTAAGCTCAAATGAGAAGGTCGATTTTAAACCCGGCAATGCATTACCATTAAATTTGATTCCCTTAGGTACTAGAGTCCATTGTGTTGAAATGTTGCCAGGAGCTGGAGCAAAATTGGCAAGATCAGCTGGCTGTGAGGTACGCTTAATTTCTGTTGATGGCAACCACGCCTCCTTGAAGATGCCTAGTGGTGAGATTCGTCTTGTTAAAGAGGTGTGTAGGGCGACCATTGGATCGGTTGGCAATTCAAGTCACCAAAAGGCGACTATTGGAAAAGCGGGTCGTAATCGCTGGAAAGGTCGTCGCCCCCGAGTGCGTGGTGTTGCCATGAATCCTGTCGACCACCCCATGGGTGGTGGTGAAGGGAGAACATCAGGAGGTGGTCACCCGAGTTCACCTTGGGGTCAGTTATCTAAAGGCTTTCCGACAAGAAAAAAATCCAAACTCTCGAATTCACAAATTCTTGTTCGCCGAAATGGCAGAAGAGTTAAGTAATATTTTATACATAGAAATTTTGTTATGACACGTTCAATTAAAAAAGGATTCTTTGTAGAGCCAGGCTTGATGAAGAAAGTTATTACTGCACAAAATGCTGGTGACCGTAAACCCATAAAGACTTGGTCTAGAAGATCGACAATCACTCCAGATTTTGTCGGACTCAATTTTACAGTTCACAATGGCAAAAGCTTTTTACCAGTTTATGTTACTGAAAATATGGTAGGCCATAAACTAGGTGAGTTTTCTGCCACTCGTACATTTAAAACTCACAATCCCCACACTCAGAAGTAAATCATGGAAGTAAAATCATATTCTAAATACATGAGAATTTCTCCCAAAAAAGCGCGAGAAGTGGCACGTATTTTACCAGGAAAAAAAGCTACAGAGGCAGTTTCTTTGCTTAAGTATATTCCTCGAAAAGCAGCTCGTATGCTCGACAAAACTTTAAAATCCGCAATGGCAAATGCTGAAAATAATTCTAATTTGAATGCTGACGATTTAATTATCAGCAAAGCAATTGTTGAAGAAGGTCCTGCACTCAAAAGGTTTAGACCTTGTGCTCGTGGTTCATCACATCCTTACAAAAAGAGAATGAGTCATCTCTACATTGTTTTAACAGACGAAGCTTAATTATTATGGGACAAAAAGTAAATCCAATAGGTTTTCGTTTAGGAGTCAGGCGCAATTGGAGTGCTCGATGGTATGCGAACAAACATGATTATTCAAAGTTTCTAGAGGAAGATAATTTAATTCGTGGGTTTCTCAAAAAGAAACTTCGTTTTGCTTCAGTTCCTAGAGTAGTTATCGAACGAGCTTCTACACGCACTAGAGTTACAATTTGGACTGCCCGCCCAGGTATCGTAATAGGACGGAAAGGCCAGGAGTTAGATACATTACGAGACTCCTTAAATCGTACAATCAGCAAGGATATCCGTCTAGAGATACAGGAAATAAAAAAACCTGATCTCGTTGCTTCACTCGTTGC
>CAJQKB010000051.1 GCA_905478775.1 uncultured Opitutales bacterium
TTTGGGCGAAGCCAGCCCAATGTAATTATCATTCAAACGGATGAGCATAACCTCCGTACCCTCGGTTGCTATCGTGAACAGATGAATGAGGACCAGGCCTTTGTCTGGGGCAAGGGCAATCAGGTCGATACTCCGAACATTGATTCCCTGGCCCGGGATGGATTGATTTGTACCAATTACTTTGCCTCCTCCCCGGTATGCACGCCTTCCCGTGCGTCCTGGGTATCCGGACTCTATCCCCAGGCCACAGGATCGGCGAGTAATAATCTGCCCCTTAAGGATTCCATCATCACCTTTGCCGAAGTTCTTCGCCAGCGGGGTTACGCCACTTCTTATTTGGGTAAGTGGCACCTGGATGGGGATGCGAAGCCCGGCTGGGCACCTACCCGTAAATTCGGATTTTCCGATAACCGCTTTATGTTCAACCGTGGGCATTGGAAGAAATTTGAAATGACCGAAGGCGGCCCCCAGGTGGCAACCAAGAAGAATGGAAATCCGGTTTATGATTTGAGCGATGCGGATGAAAAGAGCTTCGCCACTGATTGGCTGGTCGATCGTTCCCTGGAGATTCTCGACCGCGATAAGGGCAAGCCTTTCTGTCTGATGCTTGCCTTGCCCGATCCCCACGGGCCCAATACCGTTCGGGCTCCCTATGATACGATGTACGATCATCTGACCTTTCAGCAACCTGTTACCATGCGCAGGGTACTGGCCGCATTGCAGAACCGACCGGGTTGGGTGAGTGGTGCGTCCAATGCAGTTAAAAAATTGAGTCAAAGTACCTTGTCCCAGTATTTCGGCATGGTTCGCTGCATTGACGATAATGTGGGTAAGATGCTCGCTTTTTTGGAAGAGAATAATTTGACCGAGGATACGATCGTGGTTTTTACCTCGGACCATGGAGACATGATGTGCGAACATTGCCGGATGAATAAGGGGTTACCCTACAAAACCTCGGTGGGGATTCCCTTTGTTTTGCGCTACCCGGCCAAAGTGCCTGCGGGCAAGGTGATTCATACCGCTTACACCACTGTGGATTTTTTCCCCACTCTGATGGGATTGATGGGGATTAAAGATGGCTTACCGGCTATGCATGGGCTGAATGCTTCGATTGCCTATACCAATAAGAAAAAAGAAATCGCCAAGGATCGGATTGTTTATGTCCGGCATTCGGGAGGTGCGTGGGTCGCCGCGTTTGACCGCCGTTATAAACTGGTGATTTCCACTTCCGATAAGCCCTGGTTATTTGATCTCGAAAAGGATCCGGATGAACTGGTTAATTTTTATGGCCGGAATGAATATAAGGAAATTGGGCTACGCCTCGAAAAAGAATTAAAAAGACAGATGATAAAATACGGGGAACCTGCTCTTGCGGAAAAGAACCTGCGTTTTCAATAGGCATACACAATTTGTTTTTTTGCTTCGATTTTAAGAAATAAATCTATCATGGTGTTTCTTAATGGATAAAAATGATATTATTGGTGTTCTCGACTTGATTGGGACGATGCTAGAGATAAAGGGAGAAAATCCTTTTAAGGTGCGGGCTTATTTTTCCGGCTCGCGAACATTGCAGACATTAGAGGAGGATTTGGGAACTGTAATTGAAGAAGGTCGGCTCGGAAATATACCCGGCATTGGAAAAGCACTGACTGAAAAGATTGAAACACTTTTTACCACTGGTGAACTTGAGTTTCTGGATAAGCTCAAAGCATCGGTTCCGGACGGTCTCCTTGAACTGTTAGAAGTTCCCGGTTTGGGGGGGAAGAAAATCAATGCACTTCATCAAAAACTAGGAATTGATTCCATTGAATCCTTAACCCAAGCCTGTAATGATGGCCGGGTAGCGGAGTTAAAAGGATTTGGCACTAAAACACAGGACAAGATTTTATCGGGGATTGAAAACCGGGAGGCTTATGCGGCCCGTCATTTATGGTGGGATGCCCGGCGGGTGGCCGATCGAATTCTTCCGGGCTTACAGGGCCTACCTGAAGTCGATCGGGTGGAAGCTGCAGGAAGCCTGAGAAGGGGGATGGAAACGGTGGGAGATCTTGACTTCTTGGTGGCTTCCTCAAAACCGGAACCGATTATGGAATGGTTCACGCAGATGGAGGGAATTGTTGAGGTCACTGCTCATGGAGACACCAAGTCGAGTGTTCGTTTTGAGGGAGGAATGCAGGCGGACCTTCGGGTTGTTCCCCCGGAGCAATTCTACTTTGCCCTGCATCATTTTACCGGTTCCAAGGATCACAATGTCAGGATGCGCCAAAAAGCCCTGTCTATGGGGCTAAGCCTAAGTGAATGGGGACTTCGGCCGGAAGAGGAGAAGGATTCTTCCCGAAGCAAGGGAATGGTGGAGGCACATTCAGAAGAAGATATCTTTAAGACACTTGGCCTTGCTTACATTCCACCTTCATTACGTGAGGGGATGGGCGAGGTGGAAGCCGCCGAAAAGAATGAACTCCCTGAATTGCTTGAATTAGAGGATTTAAGAGGTTGTTTTCATAATCACACCACTGCCTCCGATGGACGAAACACATTGGAGGAAATAGCTGCCGAAGCAGATAAGCGGGGGTGGCAATACCTGGGGGTGGCAGATCATTCAAAGTCGAGTTTTCAGGCCAATGGTTTGGATGAAGCCCGCTTGGAAAAACAGGTGGAGGCCATTCGGGCATTGAATGAAAGCGGATCGTTCACCAGTCATATTTTTGCCGGTTCCGAAGTGGATATTTTATCCGGAGGGACGTTGGACTTTCCGGATTCGGTTTTAGAGACACTTGATTATGTGGTGGCGTCTGTTCACAACGGCCTGACACAGGATGAGGAGACGATGACCAATCGGATTA
>CAJQKB010000052.1 GCA_905478775.1 uncultured Opitutales bacterium
GCCGCAGTGATCATATTTTTTTTAGTGAATGAAAGGAAAACCTTTATTAATGAAATCGAGCAAACCGAAGAATTAATTGAACAGCCTTTTGTTGCTACGGTTCTCAATCAAGTAAACTCCAAATTCACTGCTGGTATGACACCTGTTGATTCTCGGTTCGGAATAGGAAAGTATGAACTGGAGACAGGAATCGCACACATTCGATTCTCAAATGGTGCAGATTTATTTATGAGTGGATCTGTTCGTTTTGACATCAAAAGTGATCTTTTGGTTGTCCTTCACCGAGGAAATGTTCGTGCGGTAGTCCCTGCAATGGCGAAAGGTTTTACAATTTCCAGTCCAGGAGTTAATTATGTGGATTTGGGGACTGAGTTTGGGTTGTCGGTCGATGGAGAGACTGGAGTTAGCAAATTGCATGTATTTGATGGGCAGGTTAATGCAAGGGACCCAGGGTCCAAATTATTACTTTCTGAAGTTACGGAAGGTCAGACCGTAAAATATGCCAATGGAGTAATTGAACATTTAGAAAAGATGGATACTGAAATTTTTATTGAACCTGGCTCCATTGGTTTTCTTCGTTGGCGTCAAAATTTCAATAAAATTATTTCGGATCCTGATCTAATTGCCTGTTTTTCTTTTGATTCTTTTGAGTCCGAGTCCAGTACTCTTCCAGAAGGTTTGAAAACTGAAAGTAGGGGAAACAAATTAAAAAACTTAAGTAAAAACTCAATCGTTTCTGATGGAATTATTTCAAATGCGCGCTGGGTTACAGGCCGATGGACTGAAAAGAAAGCACTACTTTTTGATCGAAATGAAGATTTTGTGGAGTTGGATATTGCTGGAGAATTTGATGAACTTACCTTTTCTTCTTGGGTCAAGATAGATAGGCGCGACACGACTCTTAGTCCAATATTTAACTCTAATGGCTGGAGCCCTAATAATGTGCATTGGCAAATTTCACGTCTCGGTCATTGCTGGATTGGCATTCATGGTCGAGGAATTGTTGAAACTGACTACAAATATACTACACCGATAAACAAATGGATCAACTTGGTTGCTGTCATTTCATCCAAGCAAATGGAAACGCGATCCTATTTAAACGGTACAGTTATTTCTCTTCATAAATTAAAAAATAAATTCAAATTGGTCCCAGGGAAATCTAGGTTAGGCGGATGGAATCCTGAAGGTGTTAAGGTGGTTACCAATCGAGCATTACGTGGAAGAATGGACGAGTTTTGTATATGGAAGCGAGCATTATCAGAGATCGAGATTCGTGGTTTTTTGGATGGAATGCAGCCGGTAACATTATGGCAGGGGGGGAGTTTTGAGTACCCTAATTTTAAGAATTTAAACAAATGAATCAAGTAACTGAAAATTGGTTTGAAGTCATATCACATAAAAGTGGCTTGTTTGATAATATTGTGGCAGCTGTTGAGTTTAGCAAAGAAACAAATGTTGGTTTGGTACAGAAAGGTGAAATCTTGGTAAGTGAAAAACTTGATATCATTCCGGATGAATCACTCAAGGGGCATTTAGCAAGAGTTATTCATTCTCTAGGTATGCTTTGCAAAAATCATGGGATTAAAATTACAGAATGTATTGGCCTTTGTTTCTGCATGGATGGAATAGTTGACAACCGAAGTATGACCCCCTTGTCGAAATCCAAATATTCTGAGGAGATGCATAATTTCAATTTCAAAGAATGGGCAATGGTAAACACTGGCTTGAAGTTGCGAATGGAAAATATTACACGAGCAGAACTTCTTGGTGAATGGAGTTATGGAGCGGGTAAAGGTTGTGAAAATATTTTACAGTTTTCCATCGGAAATCGAATTGCAACATCGGTCATTATGAATGACGAAGTTTTGGTCGGACGGAATTTTTCACAAGGACTTTTAGGGGGACATGTAATTGTTAAACAAAATGGGCGTAAATGTAATGCACCCTGTAATTCATCGGGCTGTTTGGAAAGCGAAGCTTCGGAAGGGGTTCTTCTTCAATTAGCCAAAGAACATAAATTGTATGAGGAAAGCAGCTTGCGGAATGAAAGTGCAATCGGTTTTCCTGAACTCCGTACGCATATTGAAAATGGGGATGATTGTGCAAAACAAATTTTTGATCATTGTATAGAATATTGGGCACTTGGGCTCGTTTCATTAGCTCACCTTTTTGAACCTGAACTTATCATTCTTGGGGGTAAACTTGTTCATGAGGATGATTCAATACTTCAATCTATACGAAGCGTTTTTGACCAAAGGGTCTGGGAGGAAAGAAGAGGTATGAAAATTTATAAAAGCTCTTTACCCGATGCCGGAAGTTTTAGGGGTGCCTCATATATATTTGAAAACCAAATCAAAGATCGAGTTGCGTCATAAATTGCCCTCAGGCGTTTTAATTTATCATTACAGAGTTTTACAAGATTAGAGCTAGAATTTACAATACAAGAGACAAATTAATATGTTAGGATGAACTTTTGTGAAATAAATACTTTCTATATTTCATTATATATTAACGATCCCTAATTTTTAACTATTATAATATGATTTACCCGCAAGGCTTCATCACCCCATTAGTAAACTATGAAAATGTCTTAAGTTGCTCGGTCTAAGATATTGTATAAATTTGACAGACAAGATATCTCATGCGTTTAATTTTATTCCTTACTTTTATACTTCCACTCTCCCTTTTTGCAGAAGAAAGGATTGATTTTAATACTCAAATCAAATCTCTCCTTTCGAATCGTTGTATTGCCTGTCACGGGCCGGATGAGGAAAATCGTGAAGCCGGATTGAGACTTGATACTTTTGACGGTGCAACAAGAGATTTAGACGGATATTCTGCCATCGTGCCCGGTGATCCGAAGGAGAGTGAAATGATCTTCCGGATCAGTTTGCCAGCAGATGACGAGGAGGTCATGCCTCCTAAGGGTAAGGGTAAGCCCATTACCGATCAAGAGGTTGCTTTACTTGAAAAATGGGTCGCACAGGGAGCGGAATACGATAAGCATTGGTCGTACAAAAAACCGCACCGTACTGAAGTACCGAATGGGATACATCCTATCGACCACTTTATTTCCGATCGTCTACAGAAGGAGGGACTTACCTTTAGCCACCAGGCTGATCGAAGAACCCTAGCTCGTCGTGTATCCTTGGATTTGATTGGATTACCACCATCGATCGATGAATTAAATGCTTTTTTGGGAAATAAAAGTGCGGAAGCTTATCAAAATTTTGTCGATGGGCTGATGGTTCGTCCGGAGTTTGGGGAACACTGGGCAAGAATGTGGTTGGATCTTGCACGCTACGCTGATTCGGCCGGGTATGCAGATGATCGTGCCCGTACGATTTGGGCCTTTCGCGATTATGTGATAAAAGCTTTCAACCAAAACTTACCCTTTGACCAGTTTACAATTGAGCAGCTGGCTGGTGACTTACTTTCTGAGCCGACCGAACAGCAAATCATTGCCACCGCCTTTCATAGAAATACCCAGACCAATAACGAAGGGGGAACGAACGATGAGGAATTTCGGAATGTCGCAGTTGTCGACCGAGTAAATACAACCTTTGCCACCTGGATGGGAACAACTATGGCTTGTGCTCAGTGTCATACTCATAAGTATGACCCGATTACCCATAAAGAATATTTTCAGATTTTTGATATTTTTAATCAAACGCAGGATTCCGATAAACGTAACGAACAGCCAACCCATAGTGTTTTTAGTGATACTCAGAAAAAGCAAATTACGAATTTAGAGAATGAAATCAGTCAATTAGAAAACTCACTTAAATCCCCCTACAGAAACACAAAACTAAAGGGGGAACTGTCGTCTTGGGAAAAAACTTTAAGCGACACTAATTGGGAAGTTTTAGTCCCTACTCAAGCCAAGGCGACTTCGGGGGCGAATCTTGACATAGCCGCGGATGGATCTGTTTTAGCTTCTGGAGTAAAGAAAGTAATCGATGATTATCAACTTAGACTACAGACGACCTTAGACAAAATATACGCTCTCCGATTGGAGCTTTTAACGGATGTTTCCTTGAATGAAAAGGGACCGGCTAGAAACCATAATTTGGTTTTGAATGAAATTATTTTGAATTCAATGGGTAGGGGAGGATCTCAAAGTTTGGCCAAGACGGGACAGTTTGTGAGGATTGAATTACCCGGTAAGGATCGTATTCTTCATGTGGCCGAGGTGCAGGCATTTGTCGGGCAGGAGAATGTCGCACTTAAAGGTAATGCAAAACAGAGCACCACTGGTTATGGAGGTTTTGCAAAACTTGCGATTGATGGAAATACAGACGGTGATTTCCATAATTCGAAAAGTGTAACTCACAACGCAAATGGGGATGCGGAAGCGTGGTGGGAGGTTGACTTAAGAAAAGAATATGACCTAACCAAGCTTGTTGTTTGGAATCGTACGGATAGTGGATTACAACCTCGCTTGGATGGCTTTCGTTTACAGGTGCTTAATTCTGATCGTGAGATTGTTTGGGAGAAGACATTTAGCAAAGCACCCAAAAAGGAAACGGCTGAATCTTTGGACGGTGCGCAAGTCGCTCAATTTGTGAAAGCCAGTGCCACTTTTGAACAGGGGAAATTTGAAGCTTTTAAAGCGATCGATGGTGATTTTAAACAAAATTCGGGCTGGGCCATAGCAGGTGGGCAAGGCCGAAACCATTCAGCTGTATTTATTACGGATAAACCTGTTGCAGGCGGGCAAATTGAAATTCGCCTTGTTCAAAATTATCCTAATCATGCGATTGGGAAGTTTCGTATTTCTGTAACCGGTAACTCAAATCCAGCTCCAGCAATTCCAGGAAAAATAAAAAACATTCTCAATATTAATCCTTCAGCCAGAACTTCAATTCAGGAAAAGGAGATCATGAGTTACTTTCTAAAGAATGGAGCAGAAGCCAAAAAAATTACCACTCAAATTGCAACACTTCGCAAAAAGGTTAGCAGGATTAAACCACATACAACGGTACCCGTTCTCAAGGCAGTAGCCGATGCAAATCAAAGAAAGACATTTGTTCATTTACGAGGATCATACCTCAGTCATGGTCCTCTGGTAAAAGCGGGTTTTCCTTCTTCCCTGACTCCAGCCTTGAAGGGCGTCGCCAATCCTACTCGTTTGGATTTAGCAAAATGGATAATCAACGAAAACAACCCACTCACTGCCCGGGTTTCCGCCAACCGGTTTTGGGAAAAGATTTTTGGTGTAGGATTAGTTTCAACCAGTGAGGAATTTGGTTCGCAGGGCGAACTGCCATCCCATCCGCAATTACTGGACTGGCTCGCCACTGAATTTGTTCGAATGGAGTGGGATATGAAAGCGTTTATCAAGTTGCTGGTTACTTCGAAAGCCTATCGACAGTCCTCTCATGTCGCGGATGAAATGGCTGCAAACGATCCTGCGAATCGATTACTTGCCCGAGGCCCCCGAGTTCGGCTTTCAGCGGAGATGGTTCGAGATCAGGCACTTGCGGTTTCTGGATTGCTAAGCAAAAAAATGTTTGGCCCCCCTGTTCGTCCACCGCAACCCGATATGGGCATCAAAGCCGCATTCGGCGGAGGGATTGATTGGAAGACCAGCGAAGGGGAAGATCGTTTTCGAAGAGGAATATATACCAATTGGCGACGCTCCAACCCTTATCCTTCGATGGCCACTTTTGATGCGCCTAACCGAGAGGTTTGTACGGTCCGTCGTGGCACTACTAATACTCCACTGCAAGCCTTGGTCACCATGAATGACCCAGTATATGTAGAGGCTGCTCAGTCATTGGCCCGAATTATGATCAAGTCTGCTAGTTCTTTGGAAAAACAAATTAGTAATGGCTTTAAAATTTGCCTGTCACGAGAACCCCAAAAGCCAGAACTCGATCGCTTACTTGCATTATTTCACCAAGTCAAAAAGCGTTACCTCAATGACGGTGGACTTGCCACCAAAATGGCCACGGATCCGATTGGCCCTGCTCCCAAAGATTTTAATGTCGTTGACCTGGCCGCACTAACCGTAACTGGCAATGTACTTCTTAATCTCGATGAGATGATGATGAAACGTTAAAAGAATATATACCTTACTTTTTACTTATGAATCCTGCACTTGAACAAATCCAATTAAACACTCGGCGTCACTTTTTAAAAAACTGTGGGGTTGGGCTGGGGGCCGGTGCATTGGCTCAAATTCTTTCCCCTGATGCCTTTGGTTTAAAAGCTCCGGAAAATCCATTACTTCCCCGTAAATCACATTTCAGTTCCAAAGCAAAGAGGGTAATTTATATCCACCTGACTGGTTCTCCACCCCATTTGGATTTATGGGATTATAAACCAGAACTTGTAAAACGTACCGATCAAGAATGCCCAGATGAGTTCATTAAGGGTAAACAATTCGCATTCACTTCAGGTACTCCCAAGTTAATGGGCACACCGCGTACATTTTCTCAGCATGGAAAGTCTGGTATGTGGATGTCAGATGCAATTCCTCATTTGCATCAGCATGCCGATGACCTTTGTGTGATTAAATCCATGCACACCGATCAATTTAATCATGCACCGGCAGAATTATTTGTGCATACTGGTTTCCCTCAACCAGGGCGTCCTTCTTTTGGTGCTTGGACGACTTACGGATTAGGTTCGGAAAACCAAGACCTTCCCGGGTATGTGGTTTTAATCTCCAGTGGAACTCAGCCAAATGGGGGAAAGAATTCATTTAGTGCTGGGTTTATTCCTTCAGTCTATCAAGGCGTTCAGTGTCGTTCAAAAGGTGATCCTGTTCTATACGTTTCTAATCCTCCGGGTATGGATCGCAGTCTTAGGCGAGCAAGTTTGGACGCCTTACGGGATTTGAATCAAAAAGCGGCGGAAGATTTTGCTCACCCTGAAACCCTCACGCGCATCGCTCAGTACGAATTAGCTTATCGGATGCAGGCTTCCGTTCCCGATGTGATGGATATTTCCAATGAGTCTCAAAAGACCTTGGACGCCTATGGTGCTGAAGTGGGTGGTGCCAGCCTTGGGAATAATTGTTTACTGGCACGCAGGCTTGCTGAAAAGGGCGTTCGGTTCGTACAGTTGTTTGACTGGGGTTGGGACTATCATGGGACCAATCCAAAGGAGGATATTCGGGATGGCTTGACCCGGAAATGTGCCACAATGGATAAGCCGATATCCGCACTTATTCAGGACTTAAAGGAACGTGGGTTGTTTGATGAGACATTAATTATCATAGGTGGCGAATTTGGTCGCACTCCATTTCGTGAAGGCCGCACTTCAAAAGGTAAAGTATTGGGGCGCGATCACTTCCCGGATTGTTACACCATGATTATGGCCGGAGGAGGAGTAAAAGGTGGTCATGTTCATGGCGAATCGGACGAACTTGGATTCAGTATCACCAAAGATCCGGTACATGTTCACGACCTTCAGGCTACATGGATGCATCTGCTTGGCTTTGATCATGAACAATTGACCTATCGTTTTCAGGGACGCGACTACCGCCTGACCGATGTACACGGTCATGTGGTGAAAGATCTAATTGCATAGACAATTAGTTCGAGCAGCTTTTGCTCTTCAATATTGTTCTAAATAATCTCTTCGATAGCCTTATTTATAATCCCATCATGCATTCTCCCATATCATTTATATTCTTTCTCTTTCCTATTCTGGTCATTTCCGCTCTTGGGCAAGTGGTCATCAATGATTTTCGGTTACAAGATCCCGAGCTGGAAGTCACCTTGTGGGCAGAATCTCCGCTTTTGTATAATCCGACAAACATGGATGTGGATGCTGCCGGTCGGATTTGGGTTATGGAGGGAGTAAATTATCGTAGGAGTAGTACCCGAAAAGAGGGCGACCGTGTGGTCGTTTTGGAGGATACCAATTTGGATGGAATAGCGGATAAATCTACTGTTTTTATTCAAGACCCCGAACTGGTCGCACCCATGGGGATCGGGGTGATCGATAATGTGATCTATGTATCCCAGACCCCGCACATTATTAAATACATCGATGTGAACCGAAACTTAGTTTTCGACAAAGGGGACAAAAAAGAAATCTTTCTTACCGGCTTTACTGGTAGTAATCATGATCATTCCACTCACTCAGTAATTGGTGGGCCGGATGGTAAATTATATTTTAACCAAGGAAATTGCGGGGCTAAAATAACCGATGGGGACGGTCGAACTTTTTATATTGGTAGTTTTTATTATAATAAGGGTGGGCCTCAGGTCGGGTGGAATCTAGACCCAACGACTTTCGCAGGAAAAAGAAGTGATGACGGGCATGTTTGGGTGTCCGGTTTTACGGGTCGGATCAATCCAGATGGAACCGGCATGGAGATTGTCGGTCATGGGTACCGAAATAGCTACGAGCAAATTTTCACTTCGTTTGGGGACATGTTCCAAAATGATAATGATGATCCACCAGCCTGTCGGACAAGTTTTGTTCCAGAGGGTGCTTTTTTTGGCTTTTGCTCGGAAGATGGAAAATTTGGATGGTCAGCGGATCGTATTGCTGGCCAAACCACCGCCGAAGCGGAGTGGCGAACCCATTTGCCGGGAAGTTTTCCACCAGGCGATGTTTATGGAAGTGGTTCTCCGACGGGAATCACTTACTATGAGAACGGTTCCTTGCCTAAAAGATATGAAGGTTCTCTCTTCTCCTGCGAACCCGCTAAACGGCAGATTTTTCGTTATGTTCCAAAACCTGATGGGGCAGGGTACAAATTGGAACGGGAAGTTTTTATAAGTCGGCAGGGAAAGGATCGATTATGTGGTGCTTTTTCAGATATTTTAGTAGGGACTGATGGGGTACTTTATATCGCAGATTGGTATGATCCTGTCGTTGGTGGACACGGTGCGGCCGACCGTAAACATATAGGTAAGATTTACCGGATCGCACCCAAGGGATTTAAATCCAGTAAGCAGGTTCCAAAAACGGCAGAAGAGATGCTGGTGAGTCCGGCCCATAATGTCCGGTTTCATGGATTTCAAAAGCTAAAGTCGCAAGGCCAGTCTGCTTTTTCCAAGGTAAAAAAATTACTGAACAGCAAATCCCCATGGTTGGCTAGCCGAGCCATCTGGGTTTTACCTCATCTAGGCAAGGAAGGACATGCTGAATTGGAGAGAGTGGTATCGACGATGGGTTTCAGTGACTTTCGGTATCGTGCTGCGGCATTGCGGAGTGCCTTGCGATATGATCGGGAAAACTTGGGCTTTCAATTAATACAAAATCTCAGAAGGGATGAGTCATCTCATGTCCGGCGTGTTGCCCTGACCCATCTTCGGGATTTCGCCTATGAAAGAAAAAAAGAGGTTTTGCTCGATCTCATTATCGTTGGTTCGCTGGAGGATCGCACTTATTTGGAATCCGTTGGTTTGGCTGTGGATGGATCGGAAGATGAACTATGGTCCGATTATTGTAAACTTCGTGAAATCTCCAGTCCCAAAGACTGGGATAGGCAGGCTCACCTCCTCGCTTGGCGGTTACACGGGGATACTATGATCGAAGACTTGGTTGAGCGAATGCTAATGGATGATTTGTCTGATAAACACCGAATGGAGTTGGTTGCTTCCTTGGCCATGAATCGTTCGAAGCATGCATTCGAGGGAATGAAAAAAGTTTTTATGGAATCCAAAAACGAAGGAGTTAAAGACCTGGCTAAACAGTTTCTTGTAAAAGGAATGGTACATCGTTGGAAAGAGCATCCAGTGCGGGATTTTTTGGTGGCTCAGAAGATTATTGATGCTAAGCCCCAGCCTCTCGTTCAAGTACCAGGAGTGAAAAAAGATGAGGGTGTGCTCAAGGTATCGAATGTGCTTAATTTAAAGGGAGATATAAAACGCGGAAAGATATCCGCGGCCCGTTGCTACAGTTGTCATCAGTTTGATCAGGTTGGGGTGGAGTTTGGTCCTAACCTGAAAGGGTGGGGGCAAGGTCGGTCGATCGAGGAGATTGCCCGGGCAATCATTCATCCGTCTGCTGGAATCGCGCATGGCTACGAAAGCCAAGAGGTCACGCTTGAACCCAACTGGAAAGAACGCAAAAACTTTTGGAGAATCAATGGTATCATAACTTCCGAGAGTGATCCTTTAACCATTCGTAGTGCTGGTGGTTTAGTCCAAAAGATTCCGAGTCATGAAATTCATTACATTCAACCGGTACGAAACTCTCTTATGTTATCTGCCCATCAATTAGGCATGTCCGAGCAGGATGTCGCAGATATGGTAGCTTATCTCAAAACTTACTAACTATTCAATCTTATGAAAATTAAAAAGATATTATTTTGCCTCGGTGCAGTCTTTTTGCACGCCCTTTTACCTGTTCTTGCCCACGATTCACACAAGGGTCTTCAACACTGGGAAATACCCAGTGTGGATCCGGATCGTATAGTACTTACTTTTCATGGCGATCCTGCAACCTGTCGTGCCGTAACCTGGCGAACGGATAAGAGCATCACTAAGGCGGTTGCTGAGATTGCGATAGCCGGGGTAAATTCCAAGTTTACTAGTGATGCAGAGGAGGTCGTTGCTACAACGGAACCCTTCGATCTTGGTCAATATAAAAGCAACTCTTCATTGATCGTTCATTATCATAGTGTTCGTTTTCAAGGATTAAAGCCAGACACTCTCTATGCTTATCGGGTGGGCGATGGATCCAAAAATTGGTCGGAATGGATTCAATTTCGTACGGCGAAGTCAACTTACTCCCCCATACAATTTGTATATTTCGGCGATGCTCAAAACGATATCTTGGATCATTGGTCAAGAGTGATTCGCATGGCATACCAAACGGTTCCCCATGCTTCATTCGCGATTCATGCAGGTGATCTTGTAAATAATGCTCATCGTGACCATGAGTGGGCTCAATGGTTTAAGGCTGGTGGATTTATTCATAGTCAATGGACCGCCATTCCTGCTGTAGGGAATCACGAGTTTTCACCTATTGCAAGACTACCGATAGGAAAGAAGAAAGTTTCCATTCAATGGCGTCCTCAATTCACTCTACCTGTGGAAAAAAGTTTAGATCCATCCTTGTATGAAACGGTTTATACCGTGGATTACCAGGATCTTCGAGTTGTTGTACTGAATTCAAACGATAATTTGGAACAACAGACAAAATACCTCGAAGCAAAACTAAAAAACTGCACGGCTAAGTGGAAGATCTTAACTTGTCATCATTCCGTATTTTCTCCGGCTAAAGGTAGAAATTTCCAGTTTGCACGGGACCACTGGAAGCCACTGCTGGATAAGTATAATGTGGATCTTGTGCTTAATGGGCATGACCATACTTATGCCAGGGGACACGTTCCTGTCCGCACAAGTGACAAGGAGGGGAACAGTGAACTTGGGACAGTTTATGTTACTTCCGTTTCGGGTCCTAAGCAATACGGGCTCGATCGTAAACAAATTCAAAGCTATAAAGCCGATGGTTATCGGTCCGATAAAACAGCGGAACAAACGCAGTTTTTTCAGGTAATTACGATTAAGGATAACACCTTAAGTTATGTTGCTTATACAGCCTTGGGAGACGAATATGACCGGGCAACAATAACCAAGGACTTTACGACTGGTAAGAAATTCCTGAAAGATTAATTCAGGAAGCCAAGACCTCTTTCATTTCGCCATTACTGTCTGCAAAAGAATCCGCTTTTGAACCAAGCTGTTTTTGGATGGTGACAAACAAATTGGAAAGCGGAGTATTGTTATCAAATTGGAGATACTGTCCGTGCTCGTATCCCATATTCTTTCCACCGGCGAGGACAAGCGGATAGTTGGTGTTGTTATGGGTTTTACTGTTACTGCTTCCATAGAGAAGACAGGTATTATCGAGCACTGAGCCATTGCCTTCCGGCATTTCAGAAAGGCGATTAAGCAGGTAGGTAAAGCATTTAGTCTGATAGAGATCCCACTTACCCTTATTTTCAGCACCCACTCCTTTCCCTGCTCCATGGGCAAGACCGTGGGCATCCTTCGGGAAACCAAGAAGAGAGGGGAACTTATTGGCGATGGAAATAGCGCCATGCATGCTTGCTAATTGGTAAGTAATAAAACGGGTGGAGTCAGTCTGAAAGGCAAGGGCAATCAGATCCAACATAGTGTAAATTAATTTTTCCGGTGTCTCATTGTCGGCATCCAGGCTTAGTCCTTCGGCATTTACTTTTGGTCTGGGGACATCGAGCCATTGTGCAGAACGTTCCACATCCTGTTCGATTTCACGAACGGAAGTTAGATACTGATCGAGTTTGTCCTGGTCTGTCTTGGCTAACTTGCGGTGCATGGATTTTGCCTCGTCAAGTAGAAGATCAAGATGGCTCCCGGTTCGGGTGAGACCCTTTCTCTGAGCATCAATGGATTCACCACTTAGACCAAAAAGCCTTTCGAAAACGATCGCTGGACGATTGAAGGAAGGAATAGGTTGGCCGGTGTTGGAAAAGGACAGAGTATTGGCTCGGGTGGGCATGCCGGTTCCACCATCAGAGGATAGAGCCAAGCTGGAAAACCGTGTTT
>CAJQKB010000053.1 GCA_905478775.1 uncultured Opitutales bacterium
TTGACTTCTGGCAGGTTTTACAGGGGCAAGGGCCATACTATAATCCGCCCATGAACACTCCAGATGGAGTAAAGAAAATCACCGGTTACACTACAGATGTAATTACCGATGTCAGCTTGGACTGGCTGAAGAATAAAAGAGATCCAAACAAACCATTTATTCTAATGAGTCAGCACAAAGCCCCTCACCGGAATTGGCAACCAGGCCCAAAATACCTAACCAAGTATGACGGCATGGATATTCCAGAACCCGAGACCCTTCGAGATAATTATAAAAACAGACTCGAACCGGCGACCACTCAGGCAATGACTATTGACCGTCACCTTTCCACTAACGACCTAAAAATCAGAACTCCTGGTAACCTCACCCCCGAACAGAAAGCAAAGTGGGACGCTGCCTACGGCCCAAAAAACAAAGCCTTTCAGGAAGCCAAATTAGAAGGTGATGAACTGTTCAAATGGAAATACCAAAGATATGTTAAAGATTATCTCAGGTGCATTGACTCCGTAGACGAAAACATTGGTCGCCTACTTGATTATCTGGACAAATCTGGACTGGCTGAAAATACCGTGGTCATCTATTCATCCGATCAGGGTTGGTACCTTGGCGAGCATGGATGGTACGATAAGCGTTGGATGTACGAGGAGTCCTTCCGTACGCCCCTAATTGTCCGTTGGCCAGGAGTCACAAAAGCGGGAAGTAAAAATAAGGACCTTGTGCAGAATTTGGACTACGCACAGACTTTTCTCGATATATGCAAGGTCAAATCACCCAAGGAAATGCAGGGTCAATCCATCGTTCCATTGCTTAAAGGGAAAAAGCCCAAAAACTGGAGAAAATCCCTCTACTATCAATACTATGAATTCCCCGGCGCACACAGTGTCAGACGACACTATGGTGTTCGCACCGAAACTCATAAATTAATTTATTTTTACAAGCTTGATGGTTGGGAACTGTATGATTTGGAAAAGGATCCAAACGAATTAAATTCGGTCTATGGAAAGCCTCAATATGCTGCCCTGACCAAAGAACTTAAGGATGAACTCAACCGACTTCGTAAACTTTACAAAGTACCGGTTGATGACCGCCCTCTCACTAAAGCACCTAGAACCCCTAGAGAACCAAAAAAGGAAAAGAAGAAGAAGAGCTGATCCGAAAAGCTTTAGTCAATCACCTTGATTGGAAAATATTGGGAGGGAGTATGCTCCTTCTCCATAATATCCTTGATTTTATTAACCACATCCAGGTGCTTTGTGGCCAAGTCATCGGATTCGGATTCATCCGTGGACAGATCAAATAATTCGATCTTCAATGGATCATGATTATTTCCCTTACGAATCATTTTCTGACGAATCCCCTTCCACTTCCCCATCCATACTGCTTGCTGTCCACCGTAGCCGGAAAATTCACGGTAAAGCATGGGGCGCTGCGAATTCTTTTGTCCCAGCAGATCAGGAGTTATGTTAAAACCATCATGCTCCAGATCAAGGGGAGTTTTTGCATCAATTAGGTCATGTAGGGTAATCATCCAATCCTCAAACCCCGTCCTTTGATCCGATACTGAACCGGCCTCAATCTTACCCGGCCACTTGGCAATCAAAGGAACACGAATTCCCCCCTCATAAAGGGATCCTTTCAATCCCCTCAAATTTCCGACGCTGTTAAAAAAGTCGTAATCAACTTCCAGTTTCAAATGGGTGGTTCCATTATCCGAAGTAAAAATAACGATCGTATCATTGGTCAGGCCAAGTTGGTCAATTAATTTTACCACATTACCAATATATCGATCCATTCGAGTAATCATAGCCGCATATGCCGCACGGGGAGTAAAATGGGGGGTGTATCCATATCCCTGAGAGCGCGTAAAGGGAGGGTCATTCCACTTTAACTTGAGATAAGGTTTTAATTCCTCATCGGGTACATGCAGGGCCACATGGGGAATAAGCGTCGGATAATAAAGAAAGAAGGGCTTGTCTTTATTCTTCTTTATGAACTTCAAAGCCTGTTCATTTATTCGGTCGGATGAAAAATCCTCCCCTTTGAAAATTTCATAACTCTTCGGGTCCTGTGGGTCAGCTCCTTTTGCAAGGGATGCATGCCCAGGAACTGGCGGGTTATTTTGTAACGGTACCCGCTCCCGATCACTCCATAAATAATCTGGATAATAACTGTGGGCATGGCGTTGGCAGTTGTATCCAAAAAATCGGTCAAAACCCTGATTCATTGGATCACCCTCTGTACCTGGACTGCCCAGTCCCCATTTCCCAAAGGCACCGGTCGTATATCCCTCCTTTTTAAAAACCTCCGCCATGGTCAATTCATTTAATGGAATCGGTCGCTGTCCCTCCGGCTTAATTTCTCCATTATTTCGAATGAAGGCATGACCGGGATGCTTACCAGTCATCAAGACACAACGGGAAGGTGCGCAAACTGCATTTCCCGAATAATTCCGGGTAAAGCGCATTCCTTCCTTGGCCAATTGATCAAGATGGGGAGTCCTTATTTTTTTCTGTCCGTAACTTCCCAGTTCGTTGTATCCAAGATCATCTGCCAGAATAAAAATTACATTAGGTTTTCTCGCTTTACTGGTACAAAAAGAGAAAACAAAGAAGAACAGAAGGACTGAAAAAGAGAATCGATTATTCATTGGAAAGGATTGGATGGATTGAGATTAAACCTAATTTAGAAATGTGATTGTTGTAATTTGTTTGTTTAAAAACAAGCGGATTTTTTCTTTACTAGCTGATTTGCTGTCCTAGGCTATTAAAGTTATCCCCTGCTAAACCATTTACTAAATTATGAAACTATCCATTCCTGCTCTTTTTCTGTTCAACATAATGTTCCTAGGCACGCTTGATGCAGCCAAGGTTGTTTTCCTCTATGGTGCAAGAAGCCATGCATCTGGAGATCATGAATTTCAGGCAGGTTCCCATTTACTGGCCAAGCATATCAATGCTCAGGACAAAGTAGACCTAAAGGCAACGGTACACCCTGGATGGCCCGAGGACGAATCCATTCTTGATGATGCGGATGCCATCGTGATCTATGCGGATGGTACGAAAGTGATCGGTAGCGGATGGGAAAAGATGGACCAGTTGGTCAAAGAGAAAAAAACTGGCGTTTTGTTCATGCACTATGCAGTTCACCCAAGCGTGGAGCAGGGCGAACAATACTACCTCCCCTGGATCGGAGGCTTTTTCAAAAACGGCATCTCCGTCAATCCATTCTGGCGGGCAAATATCAAACCGAAAAAAGGACATGAAACTGCCCGCGGAGTTGGCCCCATTGAAGCGGTGGATGAATTTTACTTCAACATCGAACTCCATCCTGATTCCCTCAATCTAGGTGCCGCCACCCCCAACGAAAAAAACCTTCATCATATCAACAATATTTGGACCCGTGCCGCATACTTAGCCAAAGGGAAAAAACAATCCCTCCTCTGGGGAATTACCCGTCCAACTGGGGGACGGGGAGCAGGTTTCACCGGTGGCCACCACCACCGGAACTGGGCAATTGATGGCTACCGCCAGCTCGTCCTCAACACCATTGCCTGGATCGCCGGAGAAAAAGTTCCCGCATCCGGTGTACCTACCTATCCAGTAACGGAGGATGAACTTAATGAAAAACTGGATGATTATGGCGATCGGACCAACAGAGTCAAATTACCCACCAAGGCAGATATTACATTTACACCCGGTCCATGGATGACACCCGAAGAACATGCTGAATCCCGTCGCAAGCCAAAAAAGAAGAAAAAATAATACGCTTAATTTTAGACAGATAAAAAATAATAAATCCTTGAAAATATGAAAAAATATTCACTACTCATTCTTTTAACCTCATTAACAACCATTCTTTTTGCCAAGCATCATAAAGGAGAAATGACTTCCCTTTTTGATGGGAAAACCCTTAACGGTTGGACCCAGCTCAACGGAACAGCAGATTACCGGGTGGAAAAAGGTACAATCATTGGTAAAACCAAAGAAGGCAGCCCCAACTCTTTTCTCTGCTCGGATAAATTATATGGTGATTTCGAACTCCATTTCCAGGTCAAATTAATCAATGACGAACTCAATTCCGGCGTTCAAATTCGTTCTCAATGTAAAGAACTTACAGACAAGGAAAAAGCCCGCGGGGACAAACATGGCCGTGTAAACGGCCCACAGGTTGAGATCGAAGCTACCAAAGAAAAAGGAGCCGAGTCAGGATATGTTTACGGTGAAGCACTAGGTGGGTGGATGACTCCCA
>CAJQKB010000054.1 GCA_905478775.1 uncultured Opitutales bacterium
GTGCAGAAGGTTCCGATTCCCAGGTTTCCTTTGCCTATGTGACCAATGGAGTGGATCCATTTTGGGATTTATGTGCCGCGGGAGTTCGGATTGCGGAAAAAGAATTTGGTGTCAATTGCGAGGTCCTAATGCCTCCTAAAGGAGTAGTGGACCAAAAGAGAATGATGGAAACCCTACTCGCAAAGGGTATAGACGGTATTGCGGTCAGCCCGGTGGATGCCGAGAATCAAACTCCCTTCTTAAACGAGGTGGCCGAAAATACTATTTTGATTACCAACGACTCGGATGCCCCCAAGAGTAAGCGTTTAGTCTTTATCGGCACGAATAACTATAAGGCTGGTCGAGCTTTAGGGGGGTTGGTTAAGAAAGCACTGCCTGAAGGTGGTGAGGTGATGCTCTTTGTGGGCCGTCTTGAGCAATTAAATGCCCGCCAAAGAAGGCAGGGCGTAATCGATGAATTATTGGGTCGTCCTGTACAAAGCATGGAGCAGGTGAAGTACGATCCGGTGGATGCAACCAATTTGACCACAGGAGGATCAAAATATACGGTTTTAGATACCCGTACGGATAATTTTGACAAAGCGAGAGCTAAAAGTAACGCAGAAGATGCGATCGCAAAATACAAGGACTTGAAATGTATGGTAGGGCTGTTTGCATATAATTCCCCTTCATGCATCGATGCGATTAAGGAGGCGGGGAAGATAGGAGCCATCAAGATTTGTGGCTTTGATGAACAGGATGCGCTTCTTCAGGCAATTACCGATGGGCATGCTTATGGTACCATCAGCCAGCAACCCTGGGAATATGGATATGAATCCATTAAGATGCTAAAGAAGATACTGGAAGGTACTCAACCAGAGAATACTTATCAGGAAGTTTCATTTCTCGAGGTAACCCAAGATAATATCGGTGAGTTTTGGGCCAAAAAGAAAGAAATGGCTGAACTTGGGAAATCCGAGTAAATGAGCTCAGGTTCAGGTCTGCTTCTTGAAGTAAAAGACCTAAAAAAAAGTTTTCCCGGGGTGCTTGCCTTAAAGGGAGTTTCCCTGACACTCGGAAAGGGTGAAGTTATCTCACTGATCGGAGAGAATGGTGCGGGGAAAAGCACTCTGATGAAAATCTTGGCCGGTGTTCAACCGGCGGATTCCGGCGATTACCACATTGATGGGCAAAAAGTTGATTTTAAGAATGTCCGGGAGGCCATGGATTTGGGTATCGCACTTATTCACCAAGAGCTTAACCTGGCCTCCAATCTTGATCTGGCCTCCAATATTTTCCTGGGCCGTGAACCTGGGAGCAAAGGTTTTATTAATGAACAAAAATTACATACCGAAGCAACGCGGCATTTAAAAAGAGTCGGTCTAAACTTACCCTCTGAAACACTTGCCGGATCGTTACCAATAGGTAAGCAGCAACTGGTTGAGATTGCGAAAGCTCTCTCCTGTAATGCCCGGGTTTTGATCATGGATGAACCGACCAGCAGTCTTTCTCAAAAAGAAACCGAGACCTTGTTCGAAGTGGTGAAGGGTTTGCGTGATGAAGGAATCAGCGTGATTTACATTTCCCATCGATTGGGCGAAGTAAAGGAACTTTCCGACCGGGTAACCGTATTTCGGGATGGTGAGAATGCAGGGGAATTAGCCAAAGATGAAATCAATCATGATAATATGGTTCGCTTAATGGTGGGTCGTGAATTGAGTGAATTTTATGACCGAGAAATTCACAAGCCGGGGGATTGCGTACTCAAAGCGGTCAATGTGGTTTCTCCAACCTATCCTGAGGTTCCGGTTTCAATTGAGGTGCGGGCGGGTGAAATTGTTGGGATTGCAGGGCTCGTTGGGGCCGGTCGCACAGAATTATTACAGACTTTTTTTGGTGTCACTCCCTCCCTTGGTGGAGAGTTGGAAGTGCAGGGGGTCAGTTTTTCTCCCCGTTCGCCAGCTGACGCAGTGCATGCCGGTTTGGCACTGGCTCCTGAAGATCGAAAACAACATGGATTGGTTCTGCCTATGACAGTTCGTGAGAATGCAAGTCTGCCCAGTCTGGAACGGGATCAAAAAATGGGCTTTCTTGATCATTCAAAGGAACGAGAAATCGCAGATGTGGCGGTCAAGCAGATGAAAATCAAAACTCCCAGTATTGAACAACCAGCCCGTTTTCTTTCTGGTGGTAATCAGCAAAAGATTGTCCTCGGGAAATGGTTAGCCATGAATCCCAAACTACTAATGCTTGATGAACCTACCCGCGGAATTGATATCGGTGCGAAAAGGGAGATTTACAAGCTTATGGAAAAGCTTGCTGGCAAAGGGATCGCAATTCTTTTTGTTTCCAGCGAAATGGAAGAGGTCTTGGGAATGGCAGACCGGGTTTATGTGATGCACGAAGGAGGAATTTCAGGAGAACTTCAAAAGAATCAAATGTCAGAGGAATCAATTATGCAACTTGCCACAGGAGGCTCATTGACGGCTTAAAATTATGAAAAAAAATGTATTTGGAATATTCGGTCTATTGGTCACGGTCTTTGTAATTACCGCAATTGCAGATCCCAATTTTCTCTCCGCATACAACATGCAAAATACGGTCAAGTGGTCGAGTTTGTATGGTGTGATGAGTATCGGGGTCGCTTTTGTAATCATAACGGGCGGAATTGATTTATCCATTGGCTCGGTGGTTGGGCTGGTTGCAGTGGTGCTTTCTTTTTTCACGAAAATTCAGGGCCTCGATCCGATTGTGGCGATTGGGTTAACTTTGCTCATGTCGGTTTTGATTGGATTGATTCACGGCTTGCTAATCACCAAGGCGAAGCTTCAGCCCTTTGTGGTAACACTGTGTGGACTGTTGATTTACCGAAGCTTAAGCCGGTGGTTGACTGATAATCAATCCTTGGGGCCGGTACCGTTGGAGGGTGATCTAGGATTTGAAAACTTGGAACAGATCCTGATGCTTGATTATATCTTTAGCGGCCAAATTCCAATTGGTGACTTTTTCAAACTGCCAACCCCGGCACTATTTCTATTGGTTCTCGCATTGGCCGGTTCGATCTTTTTAAGAAAGACAGTCTGGGGTCGATATTTATATGCTTTAGGTAATAATGAAGATGGTGCCCGCTATAGTGGCATCGACACCGATCGCATGAAAATTGTAGCCTATGTATTGTGCTCCTTTTTTGCGGGAATTGCGGGAATTCTTTTCGCTTTTGAATTGGGTTCAGTTCAACCTGCCCAGACCGGTGAATTTTACGAACTTTTTGCGATCGCAGCTGCTGTTCTCGGTGGTTGCAGTCTGCGGGGGGGAGAAGGTTCTATCCTCGGAGTCATAATTGCGGCGGCGGTAATTAGGATAATTTTTAACTCCATTAATATGGTCGGAATTTCAACTCACTTGGAATTTGGAATTCTGGGTGTGGTAATTTTGTTGGGTGTGATTGGGGATGAAATGTTAAAAAAGAAAATGGCCGAGAGGCAGGTGGCTGCCAGCGAGAAACTGGCCGCAGAATTAAGCGAGAAATCAAAGAATAACGAGAACTTGGAATAGCTTGTCATTTAATTCTCGGTGACTTTGCCTTCCTTTTTGTTTTGAGTATAAGCTATGATTTCATGCGATCCTAAGATTTTTGATTATTCTTCAATAAACGCCTTTCTTTCAGAGAATTCTATTTGGATAAAAAATAATCCATGCGTAAGTCCTGATTTCTGCCTGGATTGGGACCGTTTTACTGAGGGTCTGAATGGCACTCCCGAGTTAACAGAATATTCACGAAGTACTTTTTCTTCTGAGTGCGGCGAATGGACTCTAGTGGAAGACCAATGGGGAGATCATGCATGGAGGTTGAGAGTTCCTGATCGAATGAATGAGGACTTTGAACCATTGAATAATGGATTCGAGACGGAAGGATTTATTTATTTCCCGGCTTCCTTTGAAAACCTCGTTCGATTAAAAAATTTGCTTCAGGAAAGCGATCCTGAAACTAATGCTTTTCCCACATCCCGGGGAAATCTCGGGAAATCAACTTTGGGAATAGGAGCCCGTTTTACCACCCTGCATTGGGACGGGGTGGATTGGGCTATGTCCCGATTAGGCATGGGGTTGACCGCCAATCAGAACAGTATTCCTCGTGAACTTGTCTATGATGTGAATGAAATGCTTGCGGGTAACCTCGATACTGTACCATTTCCTTTTATTGGCTGCGATGTACCGGAGGGGCATCAGGGCCAAAGTGTGGAGGGAATGACCCATGGGTGTATTTTGGCAAAATTTAAGAATGGATTTCATAAACTCGGTATCTCCTGGAGTTTTAATGCGGATCATCAACCTATTGGGGGAAAGTTCGATGAAAGGGAAGATCAACTGGTCGCTGGTTGTATGTTTGCCAGTTATATCACTTTTGATCTTTCACCTGAATTGGCTGAGACGGTTATCCCGGAATCAGAAGAGGCAAAAGCTCGTTTCGTCGAAAAGGAAGTCCCGCATGATTTGGTGGATGCGGCGAGAAAGAGGGTAGAAAATGCGGGATTGCACCCCAGTGTAGACGAGTTCAATGGATTACTGGCATATGTTTGGCCGGCTCTTCAAAAAATGAAGGTTCGTGACGATAAATATAAGAGCTTCCGGAAGAAGTATTTTAGTACAGATTTAGGATGTGATTTTCTTAGGGAATTATCCATTGATGAATTGCCCGGTTTAACCACCCCAGAGACAACTGCCGTAATGCTTGCCCTGTCATTTGAAATGGGAATGCCGATTCACTTTGTGGCTCCTGCGTTCGGGTTTCAGAAGAATATTCCTTATCCCGATAACGATCAATTGCGGGAAATGATAAAACCCATATGGAAAGTCTGTGAAAGCTTTGGAGTGTCCATAGGCTTTCATTCTGGATCGGGTAAATCAGCTGAAAATTATCAGGTGGCCGGAGAGGTCACAGGCAGTAATTTGGAGATTAAGACAAGTGGCCGGTACACCTATGAAATGGGGGTTGCTTTACACCAATCGAGTAATTCTCAGGATCAGGCTTTATGGAAAGACTGGTATGCATTTACGGTGGAATTAGCTTCCAAAAGCTGTTTTTCAAATGACGAGACTGAAATGAAAATGGCCCGTGAATTTGTCCAGTTAACGATTGG
>CAJQKB010000055.1 GCA_905478775.1 uncultured Opitutales bacterium
CCCCACTCCTTTTACTAGGTCTTACAACCGATTCCTATTGGCGTATTGGCGCATTGTCAGTGGGAGTGTTCTTAATCTTATTTTCGTATTTCTCTATCTCATGGTGTTCCTCATCTTTTAATTCCTGTCTTCTTTGCTCAGAAAGGTAAGGATGGTCGCTCATGTTCATACCCATCTTTGAAACGATTTCCAGTGCTTCTTCTTGGGTCATCTTGTTAATAATTTCTTCATAGTTTTCTATCATAATAAATACCTATATAGATCATAGTCACAAGTTATGAAATGACACAGCGAGTCATAAACCCGTTGGCATTAAAGAAAGGTATTTAAGTGCGAATTAATTTTTAATAACCGCATTTAAGAAAATTGAAAAGTAGGAGAAAGATTAACCTCTAGGCAATACATCGATTCGATTAACATTTTCCTCTTTTTATCGTCCGCCAGATTATCGACTTCATTTAGAGTCTACAATTAATCGGATCGAGTTTTCAGAGTAATTATCAATATAGTGTGATATTTTTTTTGTTTTTCATGATAAAAAGTTGTCCTAATTATAATAGTACATACTATTTACAGTTGATATCTAAAAGATTGGCTTAGTGGTATCATGATTTGTGCTAGTTAACTGTTCCTTTGCCTAAAGGGCTTACATTTATTTGAGCTGATGTACCTCTACATTTTTTATTTATTTACTTATTCGATCTTTAATTCCGCAAGACTTGCAAACGCTGAATCCGTTCGTGCGGACACTCCAGTTTCGGGTTGGAAGTATTGAAAAAGCAGAAGAAAAAGTTTGTTGCCAATAAGCAACCGCCAAAGGAAACTCGAAAAGGCGATCACTCAGAACCGGATTCAGTGGGTGGAAACCAAGCTCAAAACAACGCGGGGCAATCAAATGGGAATCCATTTTCCAGATACGGATATTCCCTCTTCGCAATTCTCATTTTTTTAAGCGGGATATATGTTGGGGTAAAGTATTTATCGGACAAAGATCAATCTGAGACTGGTCATTACACTACGGCTGAAAAAACATACCGGAAGGTCATACCAAATCCACAACCGGAGGATTTCTTTCCGGTGGCAGAATTTAGAAAGCAAGGTGCTATTCTACTTGGTTGCCACAATCAAATAAACTTGATCCCCGAACTTTATGGGGAAATTGCTAAAGCGGTCAACCAACGGGTTCCCCTCTTTGGGGTTGTTTCCACTGAGGCACAGGCAAGAAGCGGGGCACAGATGATAGAAAATATGGGCTTACCACGCGAGGCCATGCGCTTCCTAGTCATTCCATCCAATTCCATTTGGATACGGGACTATGCCCCGTTCATCCTACGGTACGACCAGGAGAATGCATTTATGGTTGATGCGAGGTACCACACACGCACGATGAGAGAGAATAGGAAACAGGATGATTTTATGTGCTTTGAACTTGCCCGTCTGCTCGATCTGCCCGTTCGCTCGATTCCCCTGATTTTGGAAGGTGGTAATTTCATCAGCAACGGGGATGGTCTGCTAATTACCTCGGCCAAAACAATAAGCGTAAATCAACAAGAGGAATATACCAATAAACAACTGATCAGTATGTTTAGTGACTTCCTCGGTGTGAATGGGGTCTGTGCCGTGAACCATTTAAAAAATGAACCCAATGGCCACATTGATATGTTCATGACTATGCTGGGTAAAAACCTCGCAGTTGTGGGTGAGATTGACCCGGCAGTTGATTCGGAAAACAGTGCCATTCTCAACGAGGCAGCCAGGGTTATTTCATCGTACACCACTTCAGATGGTCCGATTACAGTCAAACGGATACCAATGCCCCCGCAATCGGGTAATGACTGGCGTTCATACACGAATATTATTATGGCAAACGGAGTTTTGCTTATGCCATCATTTAGTAATGTGGACCCCGCGATTGAAAACCGGGCCGAAAAAGTTTACCAATCCACCCTCCCCCCTGACTGGGTGGTTAAGCGGATAAACTGCGACAAACTGGTTGCATTGCGGGGCCAACTTCATTGCATGAGTTACAATATCCCCAACTTCATCCCTATCGATGGATTATTGGAAAAAGCGATCCCAAAACCTCTAAATTGATTAAGGCTCAACTCTTCAATTCAGAGTAATAGTGGATATACAAATAAACAGTTTTAGTAATCATTTTCCCTCGTTAATTGAACCTGCGTCTGTATTTCTGTTCCATACTCAACCATGAAATAAGCAGTATAATGGCTGAATATTATCAGCACACTTATTGCAATATCCATCAGGCTTAAATTTTGGATAACTGAAAGTTCAGCAGATTTTCGCCAATATTAATCAATCAACCTCCACCACTTCAGCCTCCCCCCGCCTGATCCGGTCAAAGTTCACTCCTTATATCCTCCAGGCGAACTGCCTTCTTTAACTCGATAGTCTAAGTCGCGCATCCTCCATTGCTCTATGTTTATCAATCAGAATATCGGAGGTAAAAGGCATCACTGAAAATAGAATTTTGTTTCGTTCCATGAGATCGATTAGCCGTTCGATGGCCGACTAATTACTTTTCTCTCTTTGGTCACTCAACTCATATGACATTTGTATCGGGGTTTTAACAGATCTTTAATTTAGTGCTTAAATATTGGATCGTAGTCTAATTAGTTTTCTTCAAAAAGAGGGTAAACTCGAGGCGATTATAAGTCAGGTGGGTACACGCAATTTGTTCCAGACCACCCGCATTTGCTCTTTTAATCGCTTCGTGATAGAGCGAATTACATTCTTTATAATTGGTAGCGCCGGGGGTTTTCAAAGTAAATAGGACAAGGCCTCCGGGTATCAAGCTTTCAGACAAGCGGACTACTTGCTTAAGTGATGCTTGTACATCGCCATTCATATCGCAAAGCAGACTATCAAACTGCGCTTTGGGAACAGGATTATAACGGGCCACATCCGCCTTCTTAAAACTCAGCCCCTTACGACCTTTGAGTCGCTCATCCAGCTGTGCTCGGTCGATCGCTGTTACTTGGTATCCTCGTTCAAGCAGCTCGGAGGTCATGCCTCCTGGAGAGGCCCCTAACTCCAGCCAATGACTGCCCTTGGCAGGTAGTGGTTGATGTAGCTTCAGGTAATGCAATGCCTCTACAATCTTCGCGCCCGCACGACTAATCGTATGAGGTGCTTTTTGACTTATAAATTTTGTGCCACCGGGATAAAAACCGTTTGCCTGTAAAGGACTGCACACACCGCAATAAAGGCCCTCCTTCCCGACTAGGCAGAAGAGACTTAATGCACGGGGATCCTGTTCTTCAACCTCTTGAAAAGCCTCCAGCTCGTTCGCAAATAACTGGAGCGTACGACCCCGGAGATTAGACGCCAATGACTTATAAGGATTGTGAGTCGAACTGGCATCTAACATCCCGATAAAAATGCCCTGTAAATTTTGTCCGCCAAATTTTTGAAAGAGCGCTTGGGCTGCTTTCTCGATGAAATTTTCCATTTTTTCAGGTCGACAAGGCCAGGCATGGTCCATTGTTAAATTCCACCTAATAAAACGCTTCGTATCGGAAGCTGCTACCGGTTGAGGATTCTGACACCTTACTAAATAGTATTCCTGGCCTAAACGTTTTGTCAGGGTAACACCAAGATCGACGAGGATGTCATCTGCAAAATGTTCAAAGTTTTTCGAAATACGAATCAAGCAAGCAGTCGCTGAAGTCGAGGTAAAGGGGGATGTGGAGGAATCAGTCAAGATTTCAACAATCTTGTATTTTGCTAATTGATCAACGATTAAACGCAAATGGAATTCTGCCTACGATCTCATTGAACAGTCTGTGGGGAGATGGGATAAAAAA
>CAJQKB010000056.1 GCA_905478775.1 uncultured Opitutales bacterium
TTGGCTAGGTGGCAGGTGGTCATGGCATTGTGGTGAGTGTAGACATCAGAAATCGGATCAGAGCGATCTTTCATGCACTCAAAGAAGTTTTCCATATGATTGGTGGTCTTCTTGCCTTTGTAGACATCCAAGACGGTTTGGGCTGAAAGTGGTTTTTCCTTGAGTTCGTCGACCGAAGGTCCAATTAGCTTTCCACGGGAAACAAATAAGTTTCCTTTAGTTCCTTCAAATAAAATACCATTTCCTTCCTTGGACTGGCTGACGATATTCATCTCCATCTTTTTTGGAAACATACACTTAATATGAAAGTTGTGAGATGTGTTATAATGATCGTCTTTGGTGGGCATTCCATTTTTGAGAGGAATGGGATGTTCTCCAATGATGGGTTCGAGGGAAAGAACCCCCTGCCCTACTCCGTCCTGTTGCATAGCCCACTGGGCAATATCTACATGGTGAGCACCCCAGTCAGTCATTTTTCCTCCGGAGTATTCATACCACCAACGGAATTGGTAGTGGCAGCGTTCCTTAATGTAATCAACAAGAGGGGCTTGTCCGAGCCACATGTTCCAATCGATATTAGATGGCGGATCTGATTTTTTAAAAGGGCCGCCTTGTGGACCGCCCCCAATATTACAGGTGACTTTTTTGATTTTACCAATTCTACCTTCACGGATAATTCCAATAGCGGTAAGAAATTTTTGGCCCATTTCACTTCGTTGTTGAGTACCTACTTGAAATACTCGTCCTGTTTCCTTGGTAACTTTACAAATTTGCTTACCTTCTTCAATGGTCAGAGTGAGGGGCTTTTCGCAGTAAACATCCTTTCCTGCCTGCATGGCATGGATAGCAATCCTGCTATGCCAATGATCAGTTGTACCAATGGTTACAAAATCTATGTCCTTGCGATCGAGAATTTTTCGATAATCCTCATAGCCTTTTGCTTTTCCCTGTGCCAATGATTTGTTAACTCGGTCTATACGCTGGGTATCCAGATCGCACACGGCAACGATGTCAGAGAGTCGACGTGCACTGTTGGCGATTCCTGCCCCCCTGCCCCCTACTCCGATTGCACCGAACCGTAAGCGTTCATTAGCTGATTGCTGGGCTTTTCCAATGTAAGGAAAAGAAAGAGTAGATAAAATGGCACCGGAAGCGGAGTGTTTTAGAAAAGATCTGCGATTTTGGTCAATTGATTTCATAAGAATGATTAATCTTTGAGTTTATTGATGGTTCAAGCTTTTAATCATGAAAAAAAGTTTTTTTAAATGGAGCCTTTATTAAAAGAAATGATGTTATCGAAAGAATTTGATTTATAGTAACTGGTAACATTAGCTAACGACTTGGAGATGAAGTTAATCAATATGAAAGCAATTATTTTAAATTCTTACGGGAAGACAGCTAATTTTGAGAAGGCAGAAATACCGTTGCCTAAAATTTTACCCCATCAAGTGCTGGTTCGGGTGGCTGCCTCTAGTGTTAATCCGGTAGACTGTAAAATAAAAAAGGGTTTGTTATCCGTGGGTCCCCCATTACCAGCGGTTCTTCATGGAGATATGTCAGGGGAAATTATGCAAATAGGTGAATCTGTTACAGAATTTAAAAAAGGCGATTTGGTCTATGGATGTGTTGGGGGCTTTGGAGACTTGCCGGGAGTATTAAGTGAATTTGTGGCAGTTGATTCTCAGCTTATTGCTTTGATCCCCAAAAATTTGACGATGGAGGAGGCAGCTAGTTTACCACTAGTCGGTATCACTGCTTGGAATGCTTTAGTAGACAGGGCAAATGTAAGGAAGGGGCAAAGAGTGCTTGTGCATGGCGCAGCAGGTGGAGTTGGCCATATTGGATTGCAATTGGCCAAAGCTTTAGCAGCTGAAGTCCATACCACTGCATCCTCCGATGCCAAGATCAAATTTGGAAAAGAGATTGGAGCGGATGTTCTTATCAATTATAAGAGAGAAAAAGTTGAGGATTACATTTCTACTCACACGAACGGAGAGGGTTATGATGTGGTCTTTGATACCGCTGGAGGAGAATGTTTGGACAACTCTTTTACTGCGGCAAAAATTGGTGGATCGGTAGTGTCTATTGCGGCAAGGGCCAAGCATGACTTAAGCCCAGTACATATAAAGTCTTTGACTCTGCATGTTGTTTTTATGCTATTACCCCTTCTTCGCGGAATGGGTCGAGCTCATCATGGCAATATTTTAAGGAAACTGGGGGAGTTGATTGAAGAGGGTCTTATTCAACCCAAGTTACATAATCGAAAATTTAATTTTGAAGAGGTAGAAGATGCTCACCGTTGTTTTGAAGAGGATAAAATTATGGGAAAGATTTCATTGGTATCGAACTGGTGAAAGGGTCGATTTTTTTATGACATAAAGAAAGTTTGCCAAAACGATGTAAAATCTTCTATTATCTCAATTCGTTCTTTTATATTTAGCCACTTACCGTATCCGAAGACAACCTAATGTAGGTTACCAACCGAGCACGAGAGCTGCTACGGTGGTACAAGGTCGATTTAACCGGGATGCGCGGTTTTGGCACAACCGAAAATAAGCACTCCTCTAGCTATCCTAGGGAAAGTGCGTTAACCGAGAGGAAAACGCTCAATGAAAA
>CAJQKB010000057.1 GCA_905478775.1 uncultured Opitutales bacterium
CCCCGCTGCGCCTGGCTCCGCCCAGGCTTGCCCGGCCTCACGCGTCACACTGGCTCCCCCGAACAATTCCAGTTCGGGATTCACCGTGTCTGGCTGGACTGGTTGGAAACCGACACGGAAGCCTATAGTGAAGCTGCAGTAACCGGGGGGGTTGGAGCCGCGCCTAGCCGAACGCAGGTGCGTCCCGTCGACGTTCCAGGAACCACCCCGTTTGGCCCGAGACGATCCCGAGGCCGGACCCTCGGGATCGGTCTGGGCACCGGTAAGATAGTTCGCCTTCCAGTCGCTGACCCATTCCCACACATTTCCCTGCATGTCAAAAAAGCCCCAGGGGTTGGCCGCATACAGCCCCACATCACGAGTTTGTTTAAAATCGTTTCCTGTATTATGAGCTCCATCCCAATTATAGTTGGCACGGGAAGAATTTATATCATTGCCCCACGAGTACGCCGTGGTCGTGCCTGCCCGGCAGGCATACTCCCACTGGGCTTCCGTGGGCAAAACATATTTCCAACCCGTTGGTAACCGACCCGCGGTCTGCTCCATGGTATTCAATCGAGTGAGAAATATTTGAACATCGTTCCATGATACTTTCTCTACGGGGCGGTCATTGTTATTTGGCCAATTACTTGGCTTAACATTCAAGCCCTCGGGATTTCCTGTCATTATCGTCTCATACTGAGCTTGTGTCACCTCGTGCTTACCCAGATAAAACCCATGGCTCAGGGTGACTGAGTGTTCGGTCTCATCCCCTCCCCGACCCGTTTCACTGGACGGACTGCCCATCGTAAAAGTGCCCGGCGGGCAGAAAATCATATCCATACTGATCGAGGCCACGGTGTGGCTTGTTGGGGTACCATCCACCACAAGCGATGTAGGTTGCGTGGTGATGGATCCAAAATCATTGCTCACCACAAGGGTGTAGTTTCCATCGTGCTGGGTGCCATTTACATCCTCGATCACGAAGCGTTTTTTATCCGCACCTGCAATCGCCTGGCCGTTTTTATACCATTGATAATTCAAATACTTACCCTCTGCTCGGGAATGAAGAGTGATGGTCTGTCCATTAAAAATCAGACCTGGGGCCTGTGGGGCCAGGGTAATCTCCGGCTTTAAATATTTGAGGATTTGTTCGTTTAACTGGGCGGTGGTGATGGTGTTAGCCGCGATCTCAGAAGAAGTGACCGTGCGGTTGAGATCGGAAAGGACATCCTGCCCAAGCATCGACTTGGTAATAGCACCCGCCTGAACCGAGTCCGCTACCTTTGCAGAATCAGCATTTTTTGCGATCTTCGCAACCTCAGCAACTAGTGCCCGCGGGGTGGCGGTGATCCGTTGATCGGGAGCGAGGTGGCGAAGGCCCTTGCCGTCCCCATCATCAAAGCGAACCTTTAAATACAGTTCATCATTGTCCAAAAACAGTTGGGGTGGCAAGACGCTCATCCCCTGTCCACCGAGAAGAACAGTATACCGTCCGTTGCGAATATTTACTTTGATCGAGTCGTCCTTACTTTTACCATTCTGCCAGTGGGTCTTGCCATCCTTGTCCTGTAGGGAAAATGTAAACTGGGCATCCCCAAAGTAATTGACTCCCCGAATTGCGACCTTGCCCGAATACGGAACTGGATTGGCAGACCACAGGAAAAGTGTGGAAAATAGGAACGAAATCAGGATTGGTAGTTTTTTCATAACAGGAACAGAGAAATTAATGACCAATTAGATTAAAAATAGGAAGGTATTGTCAAACAGGATTTAGGGGGGAAGGCGTTTGGGTGATGCGGTTCCCTTACTGGTTCCCAGTGGATCGCCACGGGCTTTCAGCCCTCGCGATGACAAGGTGTGTGGGGAATGACATGGGCGGTTCGGTTACAACGCACACTTTGTCATTGCGAGGAGGGAGCGGAGCGAGGGACGCGGCAATCCATCGTGTCTCGAGGGAAGGCGATCGGGTGTTGCGGTTCGCTTACTGGTCCCCAGTGGATCGCCACGGGCTTCGCCCGCGCGATGACAAGACTGGTAAAACGGAATACTACGAATGGACATTAAAAAAATTAAAAAGAATTTGTCCTAAATATTTTGCTTTTTGATATTTGGATTATAGTTTATATATCAAAGCATGTCTTTATCAACTGATCAAAAATATAATGTTCCCGGTCTCGATCGTGCACTTTCAATTATTGAATTGCTGAACGAAAAAACAAAGGGGCTTTCCGTGAATGAAGTGGCTGCCATCCTAGGATTGCCAATAAATAGTGTTTATCGAATCATGACCACATTGGAACGGAGAAAGTATGTTAAGAAGAGTAAGGACGGACCGGGTTTTATTCTATCAGAAAAGTTGTTACAACTGGCTACCCCGGTAACGGGAGATCCTTCCTTCATCGAATCGGTTATTCCATATCTTTATAAATTGAGGGATGAAACCCGAGAAAGTATGTTGGCGGGAACCATTGTGGAGGAGGAAGGAATTGTGTTGGAACAAATTGATGGACTGCACAATTTTAGCTTTAAAGTAAAGCCTGGCTTACGCTTTCCATTACACACCTCGGCCCCCGGTAAGGCATACTTGGCTGCCCTGTCTGATGTAGAATCTGGTCAGATAATATCAAACCTCAAGCTTACCCGTTTCACATCCAAAACAATAACCACCCAGGCAAAATTAGACAAAGAACTTATCCAAGTACGCCAACTGGGCTATGCGGTGGATCGGGAAGAAGAAATGGAAGGTCAAATTTGCATTGGTGCTGTGGTTAAAAACAAAAAAAATAATGTTGCAGGAGCCATTTGGTTAGTCGCTCCTTCAGGACGGATGGATAAACAAAATATCGAACATACTGGCCGGTTAATCAAGCAAGCTGCCGATGAGATTTCCACCAACCTCGGTTACCTTTCTTTAGCCGTGGCGTAGGACCATGTTGCCCAGCAGAAATATAAGCATAAATTATTTATTGATGACTAAATCTTTTGTTCGGTACTTTTCTAAATCCCCAGTTGGCATCTGTATCCTTCTTTCGATCTGTCTGCTTACTCAAAATCTAAGTGCAGAGGATGGTATTGTATTGTGGAAAAAAGAAATCAAGCCCTTGCTCGAAGAAAACTGCTGGAAGTGCCACGGGGCAGATAAAGTGCGGGCAGAACTTGTCTTGACCACCAGAGAGGGAGTGCTTGCCGGAGGTGAAGTCGGTCCCGCCGTGGACATGGAAAATCCCGCAGCAAGCCTGATGCTGGAAATGGTTTCCTATAAGGATGAGGATCATCAAATGCCTCCGATTGGAAAATTGCCTCAGAATAAAATCGATGCATTGGGGAAATGGATTGAAATGGGACTCCCCTTTCCCAAGGAAGACGAGATTGTACCTAAAAATGCTCACAGCCATGCCAGTACCACCGAGGTTAATGAAACAACTAAATCTCACTGGGCATACAAGAAACCCACACATCCAATTATTCCGGATTTACCGGACCATGCCAACCCGATCGATCGATTCATCCAGGCTAAACTTGCCCAACAAAATTTGCCTGCCAATCCACAAGCTGAGGATCATACCTTAATCAGGAGAATGTATTATGATTTGATCGGACTTCCCCCCACTCCAAAGGAAGTGGATGCTTATGTTTCCAATCAAGAACCAACGAAATTTAACCAACTGGTGGACCAGCTCCTCTCCTCTCCCCACTACGGAGAGAAATGGGGCAGACATTGGCTTGATCTTGTTCGCTATGCCGAAACCAATGGGTATGAGAGAGACGGGAATAAGCCGCAGGCATGGCGATACCGGGACTATGTGATTAATGCATTTAACCAAAATAAACCCTACGACCAGTTTATTCTCGAACAACTGGCTGGGGACGAACTTCCAGAGGCGAATGCCGAAGCCATAACCGCGACTGGATTCCACCGACTCGGTATCTGGGACGACGAACCCGCAGATCGTGTGCTGGCCCGTTATGATTATTTAGACGATATTGTTCGTACCACAACTGAGGTTTTTCTTGGTATGACTGTTGGTTGTGCCCGTTGCCACGACCATAAAATCGATCCAATACCAACTAAAGATTATTATTCCATGCTCTCGTTTTTTGCGAACATCACTCCTCATGGAAGGGGTGACTCCAATTTGGTAGAAGTAAAAGACCAAGTTGGAAATAAAACATATGAATCAGATATTCAGAAATGGGAATTGCGTAGGCAAACACTCAGGTCGCTGATGACTGGTTTTGAAGAAAAGTTCCTTGTTGCCTTTCATAAAGATGCTTCCATTCCAAAGTCGAATAAAGTTCGTGCAAAACCAGTTTTATTACTCGAGGATGCCAGAGGTAAAGGAAGCCAGTGGAATTATCTGGAAAGAAAGCCCAGGCAGGAATGGATTGAAGTCGGATTTGATGCCAGAGATTGGAAAAGCGGAATAGGTGGATTTGGAACCAAGGGAACCCCAAAGGCGAATGTGAGAACCATATGGAAGAGTAAAGATATCTGGATGAGGACTTCCTTTCGCTTGGCGGCCATTCCCAAAACTCTACGGTTGAACCTACACCATGATGAAGACGTGGAGGTGTATCTTAATGGTAAACTCGTTTTTCAAAAACCTGGACATATTTCGAAATACCAGACGCACGACATTACTGATATAAGTGCAGATGTTTTGCAAACTGGTAAGAATGTTGTGGCAGTACACTGCCGACAAACAGTTGGCGGACAATATATCGATTTGGGATTGGAGTGTTTTGAAGAAGCCGCTGATCTCGCCGGACTTATTCGTAAACACGCTAAAAAAGTGATGAGTGACGGTACTTTTGGTCGCTATCAAGCCTGGAAGCGAGACCTTACGAAGCATTTTTCTCAAAAGCCAAAATCTGATCATTATAAAGTACTCGCGGTCGGAGAACATGGGGAGCGGGTAACCAAGATTCTACGTAGAGGAAATCCAGCCCTGGAAGGAGAGCAAGTTTTCCCTGCTTTTCCCGCAGTGCTAAGCCCACCAGAGCCAATCATACAAAATCTGCCTAAATCATCGGGGAGGAGAACGGCATTGGCCAAATGGATTGGGTCCAAAGATAATCCGATATCTGCCCGGGTGATGGTCAACCGAATCTGGCAATACCATTTTGGCCGTGGAATTGTTGAGAGTTCAAGTGATTTTGGGTTCCAGGGAACGCCTCCGACTCATCTTAATTTACTCAATTGGTTGGCTCTTCAATTTATGGAATCCGGTTGGGATATAAAAGAGATGCACAGGTTGATCATGAGCTCCGATGTTTATAAAAGATCTTCCATGCCCAATGACCTTGCCCTCGCACAGGATCCATTAAACCAGTCATTTTGGCGCTATGATATGAGAAGATTAACTTCGGAGGAAGTGCGGGACTCGGTCTTAAATGCATGCGGTACCATTAACCTGGAAATGGGAGGCCAAAGCGTAACTCCTCCGGTGCCCGAGATAATTCTAGCAGGTTCTTCGGTGAAAGGAAAAGGCTGGGGAGCCTGTACTCCCGAACAAGCGAATCGAAGAAGCGTTTATGTGAAGGTGATGCGTTCTATGCAAATGCCTCTACTTATCAATCACGACATGGCAGATACCGACTCCACCTGCCCGGTACGGTTTAACACCACGGTTCCCACACAGGCTCTGAATATGCTGAACGGTAAATTTATGAATGATTCTGCCAAGTCGTTTGCAAACCGACTGCGAACAGAGGCAGGGAAAGAACCGAAGAAACAGGTTGAACACGCTCTTAAGCTGGTTTTTTCCCGCAGTCCCCATAAAAATGAAATTAATGCCGGTATAGAGATGATGAAAAATATGAAGAGTAAATTTAGTCTTTCGGAAGAGGAAGCCCTGGATCGCTTCGCCTTGTTAGCTTTAAACCTGAATGAATTTGTATACCTCGATTAATTATGAACAAAAAACCAGAAAACACATTTTGTAACCGTACACACCGAAGAGAATTCCTAAAGGATATAGGAGGAGGCTTTGCCTCGCTCGGACTGACCGGAATGCTTGCCCAGGACGGATTCTTTGCGAACAAGGCAATGGCGGGAAGTACATCATCCTATCTGAATCCCCTCGCTCCCAAAAACTCAGCTTTTCCAGGAAAAGCGAAGTCGGTTATCTTCCTGTTTATGTACGGTGGACCCAGTCAGGTGGACACTTTTGACTACAAACCTAACCTCTACCCATTGGATGGAAAAACAATCCAAGTTAAAACTTTTGGACGTGGAGGAAAAAGAAATGAAAGCCGGGTGGTGGGTCCAAAGTGGAAATTCAAACCCTATGGAGACTGCGGTAAGTATGTATCCGATCTTTTTCCTCATGTCGGATCCTGTGTAGACGATATTGCGTTTTTACACTCCATGAAAGCCGAGTCCCCCATTCATGGCTCCGCCATGCTGATGATGAATGCAGGAAACCTTCTTTCCGGGCACCCTTCCCTTGGTTCCTGGGTAAATTACGGACTGGGCAGCGTAAATGAGAACCTGCCAGGTTATGTGGTGATGCTGGATAAAACCGGAGGCCCGATTAGTGGAGCCAAGAACTGGTCCAGTGGATACATGCCGGCAAGCTATCAGGGAACCGTATTACGTTCACAAGGATCTCCCATCCTTGACCTAGAGAACTCGCATGGAATACCCCGTTCGCAACAGCGTACCATGCTGGACCATTTGCGGACGATGAATGAAGGCCATCTCTCCGAACGGTACGACAACACCAATTTAGCCGCTCGAGTGGCATCCTACGAACTTGCTTACAAGATGCAGGCATCCGCTCCAGAGGCTGTCGATGTGGATAAAGAGCCCGGCCACATTAAAGACCTATACGGTATGGACGGTTCCAACACCGAAGACTTTGGGCGCAAGTGCTTACTTGCCCGCAGACTTGTGGAACGGGGAGTACGATTTATTCAAATTTATTCAGGAGGGCATCACAATGACAACAATTGGGATGCCCACGGCGACTTGGTCAAAAACCATTCCTACCATGCCGGAAATACTGACAAACCAATTGCCGGTTTACTCAAAGACTTAAAACAACGTGGACTGCTCGATGAAACCCTTGTGGTATGGGGCGGTGAATTTGGACGGCAACCCACGGCTGAATATAAAGAAGGAACTGGACGCGACCACAACTCATGGGGATTCACCATGTGGATGGCAGGTGGTGGTATTAAAGGAGGAGTGAGTGTCGGAGAGACGGATGAACTTGGGAGCGAAGCGGTGAAGGATCGCTTTCATGTGCGTAGGTTACACGCAACGATTTTAAATCAGCTGGGCTTGGATCCTAATGCTCTTTCGTACTTCCATGGCGGACTCGATAAAAGCCTCGTTGGAGTAGAAGGTGCGGACCCAATTCATCAGGTCATTGCTTAACTTTCTCAGTTTAGCACTTTCTCTTTTAGTTTATCTTGTAGGAACTGCCATTTTCAGGCAGAAAGTATCCTATGGTGAACCTAAAACAAAGTAAGCCGCTCCTAATCGATACTCCATTTGAACAATGGCAACTGAAAGGACTGCCCTCCTATCGAAATAAGCAAATCAGAGAGTGGATTTACGAAAAAGGCATTCTCGATTTTGAAAAAATGAGTAATCTTTCACTCGGGTTACGGGAAGATTTAAAAAAGGAGTGGGATCTCATGCCGATGGAGTTATCCCGAGAACAGGGCTCTGAGGATACTACTCAAAAGTTTCTGTGGAAATTACGCGACGGGCAATTAATTGAGAGTGTACTCATACCCGCAACTGAAGGTACAAAGGGAGTACGGGCATCCCGGCTCACCTTATGCGTATCCACTCAGGTGGGTTGTGCACTGGGATGTAAATTCTGCGCCAGTGGGCTAGATGGTTTAAAGAGGAATTTAACCACAGGGGAAATTATCGGCCAAATTCTCATTGCACGGGCGAAAGCGGGTCGAAGAATTGACAATCTGGTTTTTATGGGAATGGGAGAACCGCTTGCCAATTTACCGGCCATGATTCCCGCACTGGATCAAATTTTATCTCCCGATGGCTTAGGGATTGGAGCGAGGCATATCACTCTCTCTACCAGTGGACTCGTACCCAAGATTCTTGAATTAGCAAAATACCCTGCGCAAATACGACTGGCGATTTCTTTACATGGAGGTGATAACCGAACGCGTGAGCAAATTATGCCAATCAACAAGCGCTACCCGATCGAAGAATTAATCGATGCATGTGAAAGGTTTATCGAAGAACGGAAAAAAATGATCACCTTGGAATATATTTTGATTAAGGGAATAAATGACGACCTTGGCCAAGCTATTCTACTGGCCAGGCATGCACGGCGATTAAATGCAAAAGTGAACTTGATCCCCTATAATAAAGTGGAAGGGATGAAGTGGGAAAGACCGGAATTATCACAAATTAATGCATTTCGATCTCAAGTGGAAAAAGAAAATGCACCTCGGGTAACCTTACGGATGGAAAAAGGACACGATATCGACGCGGCCTGTGGACAGTTGAGACTAAGGGAAACTGTAGAATCCTGCTAAACCACAAAATAAGGAAATGAAGCAGTTGTTTTTAAATTTCCTTTAAAAACACTTCCCGAATAACTCCAGTGGTTGCATAGGTACATATTCCCAGGGGGACAGACATTTCGATCTCCCCATAGCGCATAGCTACCTTTCGACCCTCAACTTCGCAATCAATTACCTGCTCGTCGTTAATCCATACAGAGATTTCACTATCGGTCGCACGGAGACGAATATCATACCATTGGTTATCCTCAAAAATATAGGCATCACCCGTTTCATTTTCTGACGCGTCAAAATCATCAATACTGGAAATACCGATTAGGGAACCTCCCCAACCCCCTAATATGAGGGTGGCATGAGATTGCTTAAATGGAAATGTTAAGCCGCAAAAGAAGTCACTCCCCATTGTTCTTTTAGCTTTGAAATGAATTTCATAATTTACAACAGGCAAAGGTTCACCTTTCCAATGGACTCCCGAAAGCTCAGCACCCATTTCCAAAACAAGACTGCCATTTGCATCAATCATAACCTCTCCTTTTCCGGCGAAATCGGTCGGCTCCCAATCTTCCAAACTGGATCCATCAAAAAGCCATCTCTTATTATCAATCAATGAAGACGGAAGCATTTTCTCTGGCAGACAAGACAGCATACAAAGTGACAGCACAAAGCATAGGCCAAGACGTAGTAAAATGGAATGAATCACTTTCAATTTCATACTGTAATCCTTGAATATGTCAGTGGTATCGACAACCAAGAACTCATTCTAATGGTAAAAAAGATAAGTAAGCCCGTTTTAAAATTTAAGGCCTTTGGATAACTTCGATCTCATACCCGTCCGGTGCATCCACAAAAGCAAAAATTGAACCGGAAGAACTGGTTGTCGGCCCATCACTTAAAGGAACTCCGACGGACTGGGCATGGGATTCAAATTCGGTCATACTTTCGACCTCGAAAGCAAGATGCATTAGGTCTTCCTGTACCTCAACGGTACCGGACCCTGGGAAATAAGTAAGTTCGATTTCCTCATCACTATTTGGCACGGTAAGGAAAACCAATTTGGAACCCCGGGGGGATTCGTGGCGCCTGGAAACTTCCAGGCCGAAGACCTTATTGTAGAATTCAACTGATTTATCTAAATCACTCACCCGCATACGGGTATGAAGAAATTTACAAACTACTGCACTCATTAAAACAAAAAATAAAGGCTGAGTTAAAAAGAAAAAGTTACTTTATTTACCCCGGCTTCTGAGCATGCATTTAATACACTCACTGCAGATTGATGCTCTGCAATACCGGAGGATTCAATTTGTACTTTTAATTCCGCTTCCGCTTTGGTCTTTGCTCCCGAAGAAATGAGTTGATCCCGCATTCCTTTTTGAACCTTGAGGTTGGAAACTAGGTCAGGCATTTCAAAATCGAATCCATCCTCAATCTCGGACCCATTTAAATAAACCTCGCCCTGGTCTCCAATTTTAACATTAAGCATATCCATAGGAGTAACGTCGCTACTCTGGGGCTTTCCGGGCAGTTGAATAGATAACTCCGCCTCCGGTTGTTTAAGCATTGTCGTAACCATGAAATAAATAAGCAGTAAAAAGGTAACATCAATCATGGGGGTCAGATCAACTTCATCCTCGTCGGCTAAAATTTTCTTTAATGTTTCCATTCGATTATGTCCCTACTTGCCAGGTTCCAAAAATGATATCTGCCTGTCCCGCATTCCCGATCACTTTCATTACATCCTGAACCACTGCGTGGGTGACTTTTGGGTGAACCCGTAAAAAAACCTTCCATTCCGGATTTCGTTTTACGGCTGTTCCGATTGCATCCATATCAATTTCCTGTTCTCCCCAATAATATTTCTGTCCGACAGGAGTTTCATCGATACTGATAATTGTGCGCGGAGGAGGCTGTTCTTTTACGCTTGAATTTCCGGCAACAGGAAGAGCGGATAATTCAATATATTGTTCAGACATTCTTTGTGCGACCACCATAAAAAATACGATCAATAAGAATACCACATCAATCATGGGAGTTAAATCAGGCGAGTCATTGGACTCGGGTGGTTTGTATCCACTCATCTACACTTAAATAAAATCAATTATGCTTGTTATGCAGGGGGCATTGGCGGTGCTCCGGGAGCTGGAGGCAAGCCTTCCTCCACAGGAGCTTCCTGCACCTCTTCGTAATATTCTTCGCCTGCCTCTTCTCCCCCTTCAGCAAAACCACCTCTTGCAGCACGCACTAAAGTGAAAACCATTTCCCCGGCAATTCGATTTACTTCTGCCACAATTGTAGCAAATTTTGTTTTGTAAATGAAATAAGAAATTAAAGTAGGAATTGCAACCACCAGACCCGCGGCAGTAGTCCATAAAGCACTACCAATATTTCCCGCCATCTTTTGACTCGATTCTCCGCCCATTCCCGAGCTTTGCAAAACTTGGAACGCACCGATCATTCCGACTACTGTTCCGAGAAGTCCCACCATTGGAGCAATCGAACCCACAGTATTTAACAAATTAATCCAGGTAAAGGGTTTGGCCAATTCAAGCCCAGATGTTTCCTCCAGTCCTTTCTCGATCGACTCGATATCCAATTCATCATCCTGAATCCGTGCAAGTCCACCTTTAAGAACAGAAGTAACGGGCAATTTATACTGTTCGCAAAGTGCCATAGCACCCTCAACATTAAGGTTTTGCAGTTCCTGCATGATAGGCTGAACCACATCCTCCTTTACAAATGCTTTTTTTCGAATCGCGATACCATTATAAATGATCAGTGTAAAACCGGCTAATATTAATATGATAAAGGGAACCAAGAAAGGCCCCAAGTTATCAACCAGGGCTGAACCAAAGCCCTTTTGTTGCGCGTGAACCACATTAGCAAAAAAACTGGGGGATAAACTGGAAAAAATAATTCCAAGTATGCTGAATTTACGGATTGAGCCAAGTTTCATAATTTTGATTGTTTTAAGGTCTAAGAATTACGGGTAAGGGGGGATGGGTCAAGAGTAGGATTAACTCAGGTGGCGGGGATTGCGTCTAGTCGTTTTTTACTTTCAATGGCCCATTTTGAACCCTTGTAAAAAATGGAGACCTGTTTGTAGACATTGATTGCCGCCTCATTTAAACTTAATTTTTCATAGGCTCCACCCGCCATCAAAAGGGATTCCGGAAGCCAATCTAGACCGACGCGGGCACTCACAATTCCTTCGGTTACTTCCAAAACAGACTGACGATAAAATTCAGCGGCTTTCAATTCGTTCCCGCTTTGCTCGTATTGACGTGCGTACTGAACACGCAAGAGAGCACGAATCAGTTTATAAAGAGAGTATTCATTTGTTTGCCGAGCGGGTGGTTTTTCGTCTAACTTTTTAACCGTCTGCATCGCAGTATTAAATATTTTACCGGCCGCTGCTTTATACCGTGCATCCTTTAATGCTGCCTTGGAATAGGTTTCGTATAATTTAATATAACAATAAATCGGCCAAATTTCGACTATCTTGGCATGGGGACTTCCCGGAGACTTTTGTACGATTGGTCCCAACCGGGCGTATTCAGAAATTGCATCGTTATACAAACCCTGGGTTCGTAGCGAATCGGCAAGTTTTAAATAAGAGGCATGATCAGCACTATTGTTTCGAATCGTTACTTTTTGCAAAAGAGCACGGGCAATCTTGGCAGATTTTGAGTTGGCTCGAATCATTTTACTGGCGAGTTCAAGTGACGCTTCCGAGAAATCTCGGTATCCGTAACTGTCCAACTTATTTAAGTTTAGACGTGATAATAAATAAAACGCTTCATTATACTGCTCCATGGCAATTAATGCTTTTACATAGATCAAGCAATTATCATGGATGGCAAAGTATTGCTGGGGTATATCAAGAAAGAGCATTACTTTATACATAATTGGTCTTAAACTTGGCAGAAGTTCTTTGCTGTACTGTTCGTTAGAAAATGCTTGAAGAGTTTTCATCGCACCCTGTGGCCAAGCAAATGAAAAACCTTGAATATTCTGTTTCTTCAATCCGCGAAGTTCCAGTTGCATCCTTCCCGCACCGTCCATGGAGGCATAAATAATGCCTTTCTGCCCATCCACCCCTAAGAGAGTGCCAGCCTTTGCTGCATTTCCAACAAATATCTTAACCGGTAATGCACCCGAATGGATCTTAAAGTAGTCCTGATTGGCTTGAGCGCACAAATTAATGTGACCGAAATAAAAGCTGAACAAGACTGTAATACAAGTTAAATACTTACTCATTTAAGAAACTTTCTCTGCCAATCAACATACTGTTTTTCCACTTGAGTAATTTGATCAGATTGCCCGGTTTGTTCGTAACAACGAATTGCTTGTTCGTAGGATTTGGAAGCCCACTTTGTTGCACTTGGAAAGTTAAGGGTTGTGTCCAGGTAATAATATGCTGCACCAGCATGATCGCGAATGGCGCGTTTGCACTCCCCCATCATGTAGGAGGATTGAGCTCTCTGCTCGAGGCTGGTATCGGTATCGCTTCTTACTTCCTCGAAAGAGGAAACCGCCTGGTCAAAGAGACTGGAATCTTTACTGGACTGCCCCACTTCAAAAAGAGATTCACCCAGGCGAATCCGAGCATCGTTGGCGTTATCATGCCAGGATGAATTAGCAAGTGCAGATTGATAATGGGAGACAGAACTCTGGTAGTCCCGCTCCTTTTGCTTTGCTTGTCCCAAGAGGTAGTAAGCATCAAAAAGAAATTCGCCACCCGTATCTCCGTATACATTTACAAGGCGCTCCATCGCAGATACCGCATCCTCCACCGAGTTTTGGGCAAGTAATTGTTCGGCCATCCAAACGAGAACACCTGGACTTGCCGCAGGGAAGTCACTCTTTTGCGGATTATAACTCCCACCCGCTTTTGAACCAACCCGATCGAGCATTGAACGCATGCGCAATTCAAGTGGTCTGTTCCCTGCTGACTTTGCCTGTTCCAATAATTTTGCAAAGGCAACGGCAGGAGATAGATCCGACGGAAATCCCTTTTTAAATTCTTTGTATTTCTTTAAATAACCCTTAAATTTTGCCATATGAGAAGGGTTTGAAAAGATTGCTCCTCGGGATTTCACCACATCGCTATAAATATCCTGATCCATGCCCTTGTATTGAGAGGAAAGAAATGGCAGCAATTTTTTACGATCTCCAATTATATCCTCAACCGTTCCAGTAATCGTTTCTTCAATTCCCTTCCTGTCACGATAGGTGAATGAAATGGTTTGCCCGGGTTCTTGTAGCTTTGTAAGAAGATCTAAAGTTCTTCCGTATAATTTATCGTATTCATCGTACTTAACGGTGTATTTTTTAAGGATAGCATCGACGCCTACATTACTAGGATCGTTGCCGTACTTTTCAATATCCTTATAATAAAGATTAAGCATGGTAGAGGGACGACCTAGCATTTCATTGGCAAATCCAATTTTTTCAGTAGCTTCTGAAATTCTAGCCCCTTCTGAATCACTAAATTTTTCTGAATAGTCCGAGTATAATTTCACCATGCTTGAATAATAAACATAGGAGGCAACATCATAAAGTTCACCGAAATCGATGGACTTATCTTCATTCAAATCAAAATCGGCAAAAGATTTATCGGATTCAATTCCGATGGTAGAATATTCACTTGATTGCAATACTTCGTCTTTATTTTTGTCAAACGTAAGGTAATTTTCCACGATCCCGTCCGGATTTTCTGCCACTCGCTCGATCAGACCGCCTTCATTAAATGTGGCATCTGTAATTAATTTAATTTCCCGTGACTTTTCCCGAACCAATGAATAATTGGCCTGGGCATTTTGTATTTGTTCGTAGGAAGGTTGCTCGTCAGATTTTACATCGCTGATAGCCAAGTCACCCAAGCTCAGGTATGCCTCGGGGACCATTTTGTCTTCCGGGAAGTCTTTCACAAACTGTTGGAAAAGCCTAATTGCATTTGGGTTATCAGTGGAACCCTGATACGCGACTGCAAGGCGAAATAACGCATCTTTGGCAAACTCATCGTCCGGGAAATGACGGGCTTTCCCCCCATCGCTCCATTTATCATTAATCGATTCTTTTCCGGACGAGACTATTTTTCCTCCCCCTGACTTATCGGAAATTTTCCAGATTGAACCATTAAACCACATGAAAAAGCCTTCGCCATTTACAAAAACAGGCTTTCCATTCTTTTCCTCTCCGTTTGGTAGGTAAACCCCATTTGGATTCGGCAGCACTATGACCTCCTCCTCGACCTCTTCGACTACGGGAGTCTTTTCAGGTTTTACTTCGGGTGCAGTTGTGTCTGTGGTAGCTTCAGAAACCGATTCAGTCTCATCGCCACCGCAGGAAACCAAGAAAAAAGAGAGAGGAAAGAGAAAGAAGATACGGTATATTTTATTCATTATTCCGATTCCTCCTCGTCTTCACTATAACTTGAACCTCCAATCGGAAGCCCTTCAACGTTTACCCCGACCACCGCACCGAGCAATGGCTTAGCCTCTTCAAACTTACCGGAGGCAAGCAATGCCAATCCACTCATGTAATGAGCGGTCGGCATAGCGGGGCTTTTAGTAAACTCACTACGATTTACATAGCCTTGGGAGCGATTCATCGCACCATTCTCAAATCCGGCAAATTTTTCCAATAATTCTTCGAATTTTCTGCGCTTAAAGAAAACCGATCCCATCATGCCAACAAAATCCTTCGCATATTTGTGCTCAGGCATAACTTCGATGAAGTCATCACAAAGTCCAAAAAAGCGATTGTAGTATTCTGCGGATTTAACTTTTGATTTTTCTGCCCGGTCTTTTTCTGCAGTTCCCATTGCGGATTGTAAGCTGACTGCAATTGCTTGAAGGCTTTCCGCTTCCTGCCTGTAGGCATTCGCCATAATAAAAGTAACATCCGCCCGAAATTTCTTCCAGTCCTTATTTTGTAAGTATTCTTCTCCCAGCTCGATCGATTTTTCTCGATGTTTTACAGTATTGGCAGACGCGAAGGCCGCATAAATAAAATTCTCCACACTTTCATGTTTTGGAAAGTCTTTGTAGAGCCAATAAAATCCCCAAAATGACTCCCAGTCTCTTTTGGTAACTTGAAAATTATCCGCTTTTCTCCAGCGCAAAACGGTAGTGAATGGAGGTGTATCCTGAGCTAACTTGAGTTGACCTTTGGCACTGGTCAGCTTCATGGCGATGGCATTTGAACGCTCTTTTAAAATTTCCAATCGACGCTTGGGCATTGTGTTTCCCTGTAACGCGATCAATTGTTCATATTGGGAAAGTTCTGTCTGTAATTGCTTCTGCCTTTCGGTATAAAATGCAACAATTTCCTCCGTTGTCATGGTCAGAGCATAAAAAAGTGAAGCCTCCACATGTCTTTCCTTATCTTTAAGTTGAGCCGCCCCCTGCATTAAATTGACATTCAGGCGAAGGTCATAACGGGCTGGGGTATCTCCAGATAAACGGGGTAATAAAGGAAAGACTTCATCGATCCGTTTGGTCTGCACGAACATTTCAGTGAGACAAGAAACTGCATATGCAGAACGGTCTTCATCCTTGGCGAGATCGGCATACTTCAATAATTCCTTGAAGGATGGTTCTCCTTTAACCCAGTTTTGCTCGATGTGATAGCACTGAGCTTTACCAAAATAAAGATTCATCAGTTCGCTTCGTTTGACAATCTGCTTACGGTAAGGTTTTGATGTATCCAAGAGTAATTCGATAACAATTGCGGCTTCCTTCCAATCATGAAGAGCACGAAGACAATCCGTTCTCTTTTGCAAAGCCATCACAGCTTTTGAATCATTGGGAAACTTATCCGCAAAAAATCCAAATGCTCCCGATGCTTTCTCAAGGAAGTCCTTATTTCCCGTTTTTGCAAAACTCTGTAGATAGCCTACTCCACGAACAAAACCAAATTGTTGAAGGATTTTTTCCACCTCCGGATCTTTTTCGTTTTCAAAGCGACCCTCCAATTCATCCAACAGAGGAGAAGCACCGGCAAAATCACCCTGACCAATAAGTGCCTGTGCCTCGGTAATTACTTGGCGCAGTGGCATATCCGCGGGACTCTGCCCCAGCGAGAGGGAATACGAAGAAATCCAGACTAAAATACAGATTAGGAAAGGCGAAATTAAAAACTTTCGAACTGTTATTCTTTTAAAGGGCATGTAAAAGTGGTAAGAGAAAGATGATCATAAAAGAGACTCGTTCATTTTGTCGCAAGCTTTTTTCTACTATTGAAAAAATGAGGGTGATCTATCTAAAAAAATTCATGTGCAGCAAGGGCATTGAAGTACAAAATGACCTGTAGAAACTTCTTCCATGTCTAATTTTTTTCCAACACTTTCAGGATAAAGAGATGAACCCACACGATGCCCAAAAGCACAGCCTGATGGAGGGTTGATGGGGGAGGGAACATCTCCCGGAATAATCACTCTCTTCCTTTTTTTGGTGGGGTCCGGGATCGGAATAGCCGAAATAAGTGCCTTCGTATAGGCGTGTGCCGGCTTTAAGTAAATCTCTTCCGCAGGCCCAATCTCAACGATCTTTCCCAAATACATGACCGCAATTATATCGGATACATGCTTTACAACCGCTAAATCATGAGCAATCAAAAGGTAGGTCAATCCAAGCTTAGATTGAAGATCCATGAGCAAATTAAGAACTTGGCTCTGCACGGATACATCTAATGCAGAAACTGGTTCGTCGAGGACTAAAAGTTCGGGCTGCAGAGCCAAAGCACGGGCGATTCCAATTCTCTGCCTCTGTCCGCCCGAAAATTCAAACGGATATCGATTTGCTGCGCTTCTAGATAAGCCAACCTGTTCGAGTAACTCCGCCACCCTTTCAGAACGAACATTTTTTTCGACTATATGATGAATATCCAAAGGTTCCTCCAATATTGCACCCACGGTCATGCGGGAATTGAGAGATTCTGCTGGATCCTGAAAAACCATTTGCACATTTTTACGAAAATTATTTTGAGCCTTTTTTCCCGCTATTTCCTGGTTTTTAAATTTGATCGAGCCAGAAGTGGGTTCAACCAATTTTACCACGGACTTGGCCAAGGTCGATTTCCCGCAACCGGATTCACCCACCAGTCCGAGTGTCTGCCCTTTTTGTAATACCAAGCTTACCCGGTCTACTGCCTTACATGATCCGACTGCTCTGCGAAAAATCCCTCCCCGGACGGGGAAGTGAACACGAAGGTCTGTAATTTTTAGTAATTCCTCGGGTGCATTCATAAATTCGAACATAGGGGACAAGATTCCACCCAATGCCCTTCCGTGACTTCCTGCAAGGGCGACCTTTGATCAAGCAGGGCCTGTGGATGTACTTTTCCACTCCGTGGAGCAAAACGACAACCTTGGTTTAAGTCAGAAAGACCGGGAACCATGCCATCGATTGTGGAAAGTTCAGTCTTGGGTATTCTATCCAATCGCGGGATCGAGGAAAGTAAGCCACGGGTGTAGGCATGTCTTGGATTGGCAAAGAGTTCGACTGTGGATGCTCGTTCGACTATCCGACCTGCATACATCACACAAACCTCATCGCAAGTTTCGGCAATAACCCCAAGATCGTGGGTAATTAATAAAACGGAAGACCCCAGTTGTTTTTGCAAAGTTTGCAGAAGTTCAAGAATTTGAGCCTGTACCGTAACATCTAATGCAGTGGTGGGTTCATCTGCGATGACGAGCTTTGGTCTGCATGCCAACGCCATGGCAATCACAACTCGTTGTCTCATTCCGCCCGAAAGTTGGTGGGGATATTCGAAGGCCCGGCTATCGGATGCTGGGATTCCCACATCATGGAGCATTTCTACTGATTTGAACCAGGCTTCTTTTACTCCAATTTCTTGATGTAATAAAAAGACCTCACTCAATTGATCGCCTATTGTCCGAACCGGATTTAATGCATTCATCGGTTCCTGGAAAATCATGCCGATCTCATTTCCTCGAACCTGCCTCATTCCATCTGCAGATAATTCCAATAAATCTTTCCCCTGAAAATGGATTCTGCCGGATGTTATTTTACCCACGGGCTTGGGCAATAAGCGCATAATGGACAGAGCGGTTACACTCTTCCCACATCCTGATTCTCCAACCAGGCCAAGAGTTTGTCCGAGCCCGACCTGAAAATCAACTGAATCAAGTGCCTGCACGCGTCCCTCGTCCGTCTCAAAAGAAACCGAAAGCCCTTTTATATCAAGCAATATATCAGTTTCCATTCAGCCTACCTTTTCGCATTTGGATATCAATTGGACTGGTACTTATCATAAATCCGAACGGTCGGTTGATCCGATAGAACCTCGCCTGCCAATTTAGCCTTGAGAATCGTTTTCTTTTCGGACTGATCGATCCAAAAAACCTGAAATTCTTCATAATCACGGGTTTCTTTTGGTCCCCAGTCCTGAGGAAACTTAATCCAATTCCAGTGACCAATCCTAATCCATGGTTTTTTCCAGGCTGGAACCCAAACCCCATGTTCATGGATCATTTCACTGAGTTGATGGGATAATTCTGTAATTCTTTCAAGGCTTTCCTCCTCCCGATATTGATTAATTAGATGATCAATTTCACGCACTGCAGTTTGCGTAAAATTATTGGTGCTAGTCTTGATTACTAAGTTATCCTTTAATCGACCATCCTTACGATATTTCGTATCCCCATCCTGCTGATACGCATTATCGGAATGGAAGGGTTCCCAATATCGGGGGAACAGTTCCACAAAAGAATTAAAGGCGGAGAAAATAACTTGGTGATTCTTTTCCCCCGCGGTCTTCCATGCAGCCGTACTCTCGAGAATTTTGAGCTTTATTTCCAAGCCTGCCTTCTTGGCCTCTTCTTTAAGCACAACCAATACATCCTCGAAATGCTTATAGCCCGTTACTATTTCAACCGACAATCTTTCACCTTTTTTATTAACCAGTATTCCGTCTGGGCCACGCTTTAAATATCCGGCCTTTGCAAAGTGTTCGACTGCTTTCTCCACCGAAAAAGTACGGGCCTGCAAGGTGGGGTGCGAGCGGGCTCCATATCCATCTGCCACGGTGTTCATCCTAACATAATCTCCCCGGAAGATCTTTTCCAAAACAAGCTTAAAGTTCATTGCATGGTGAAAGCCAATTCGAATGTTTTGGTTATCTAAAGGCGCTTTTTGCGAATTAATTCTCAACGCATAAGAGGGGGGTGGAGTTTGATTAAAAAAAGTGACTTTTGATAAATATCCGTTCTTCACTAATAGATTCTTGTCGGTTAACTTTTCATACCAGAACTCCGTTTTTGCTAAACCGAACATATCAATCTCGCCCTTTAGAAAAATTTCAAATGCTTTGTTATAATCACGCACTACGCTTACCTTGATCTTGTCTGGATTAAAACGGTATCGATAGAATTTTTTCTGATCTGCCCACCAATCATTTTGCCGGACGAGAGTGACTGATTTCCCCTTATCTATATTCTCGGGGGTTGCCACATAAGGCCCTGTGGTAGGCTCGGGAAGCCACTGATATTTATTCAAATACTCACCATCTAACTCACCATAAAAATGTTCCGGAACAGGACGAAGGGATACCCGCTCAACCACATCAGGTTTTGCTTTATAATAAGTGATTGAAAAGGTATGGCTATCAAAGAGAGTAACCTTGAGAAATTTATCCTTCCCAAAAAAATCATTATACCATGGAGCCTGGATATGTTTACTTCGCATGTAATAAAACAAAAAGAAAAAATCACTGGAACGAACTGCTTTCCCATCACTGTACCGTGCATCAGGATCCAACCGGAAATAAACCGTCTTGCGATCATCCGCAACCGCCCACGAACTGGCTAACCCGCGATAATATCCGTCCGAATTGGGGTGAGACATCACTAAACTCAGGGCATTATAATCTGACAAATAACTTCGAAAGGCCCCATTTGCATCGGGTCCAATCGTTCGTAGCGTCCTCGGAAAATCTCTCATGAAAACATTCCAAGTGCCTCCCCTTTTTGCGTCCGGTGAGGAGAATTCTTCTTCTCCCAAACCGTCTTTCCAATTTAAACCAGCAGGAATTTCCTGGAGGGATTTAATAGCAAAACAATCCGCATGACTTTGATAAAATTCCAGAACATCTTCTGAACAATGAGCTAGTAATGGATGGGGGCGGCCATCCATGTCCACTAATGAACCCGGATCTCGATCAATCTGAACAGAGTTTGCTGAAAAAACAGAATCCAGTTGAATCGATGAGTTTCCTTCATTTAATTGCCTGCTCAATTCTCGGGCAAATTCCCTCCCTAGCTCCCGGGCCAGTTCACGAGCAAATTCACGATCCACTGGCAGACCACTTTCTCCAGTTTGCCTGGAAGGCTCGCTTCCAGACTCGCGGGGTGGTTTAAGTTGATGGTCTTCGCAGCCATTAAAAAACAACAGGCTCACGAAAAAAAAAGCGGTATAGTAAATCTTATTAATTTTCATATTATTCATAAGTTGAGAATTTCTTGGGATCGAATGCTTCCCGCACTGCCTCCCCCACAAAAGTGACCAGGGTTAATGTAAGCACCAATATTGAAACTGAGGAAATTACGATCCATGGAGCAATGCGGAGATTATTCACACCCTGCTTCAGAAGTTCCCCCCAACTGGGAGTTGGAGGAGGCAAACCATAGCCAAGAAAATCCAAGGCGGTAATGGAGGAAACCGCGGCCGCAATTGTAAAGGGGGCAAAAGTGACCAGGGTGGAAATCACATTGGGTAAAAGATGGCGAAAAATAATTCTGGCTGAACTCGCCCCAATTACCTTGGCCGCAGAGACGTAATCCCTGGCCTTTTCTTTATACACCGCCGCTCGAATGTAGTATGTCATTCCAGTCCATGAAAAAAGGACCATAATGAGTAATAGAGAGGAAACTTGCCAACCAGTGCCCCACCAACTCGGCATTACAGAAACCAAGATAATTACCATGTATAAAAAAGGAACATTTGCCCAAATTTCAACCAGTCGTAATCCAAGCATATCTGTCCTTCCACCAAAGTATCCCATTATACTACCCGCACAAATTGCGATGAGATAAGTTAACAGTAAATACCCCAGAGAAAAAGTCATCGCGATACGAAAGCCATAAAGCAACCTAGCAAATACATCCCGTTCCGTTTTGTCAGTTCCGCAAAAATGCCCGGAAGAAAAACTCGGTGGTGAAAATCCAGTGGAAGATTCTTTGGCATAATCCATCTCATAGGGGCCAAAGGGAACGATTGGCATAAGTAACCAATCGTTGGAATTTTCTTTTTCAAATTTCTTTTGGAGGTCCCGGTAATTCGTTTCATATTCATAATCAAAACCAAAAAATTTTCCGCTAATCTGTTCGCCGTAGGTGGGAAAGAAAAATTCTCCTTGGTAAGAAACAATCAAGGCCCGTTTATTCACAAATAATTCTCCCAAGAGACTGAGGCTATAAAGCAATACCAAGAAAATAAAAGACCAATACCCACGCTTAATCGAACGAAAGCGACGAAGCTTCTTGGTGGTCAATGGATTCAATTTAATCATGGTTTTCATTCGAAACGGACACGGGGGTCCACCATCGCCACTAAGGCATCCGACAGGATGTTCCCCAAAAGCATAAGAGTCGCAGAAAGAGTAAGTACTCCCATAACTACAGGATAATCCCGATCGATTACCGAGTTAAAACCCAACAGCCCAAAGCCATCAATATCGAAAATAGTTTCAATTAAGAAGGAACCCGTTACGAATAATGTCACTTGGTGCCCCACATTGGTTGCTAAGGGGACCAATGAATTTCGCAGAGCATGTTTGCGGACGGCATTACCAAATGAGACACCCTTCGCCATTGCGGTTCGAACATAATCTGCAGATAAATTGTCCATCAGGTGATTTTTCATCATCATCGTAACGAATGCAAAGCCACCAATCAAATAGCAGCATAATGGTTGAAAACTATGTTCCGCTAAGTCTTTTAATTGTTCGAACATCGACAATTGTTCATGGTTTTCACTCACTAAGCCCCCCATAGGCAACCAATCCAACTTTACAGAAAAAAATAGCAGTAAAAGAGAACCCAGCGCATAACCTGGAACGGCATAGCCCACAAAGATCAGAATCGAAGACAGATCGTCATAGAGCGTGTTATGCCGAACCGCCTTAAAAATCCCCAAGGGAATACAGACTGCATAGGTAAGAAGAAAAGTCAGAAGTCCAAAATAGGTTGATACTGGTAATCGCTCCGCGATAACATGAAGAACCGGTTCACCAAAACGGGTTGATTGACCAAAATTTCCTTGCAGAACGCCTTCATGTTGAGTCATGAAAAGCTCCGCCACCGGAACCGCATTTGATTGATCTGGGCTTCGTTCCTTCATTCGAACGTTCCAATTTCCCAATAATTCGGAAAGATTCACAATCGTGACTCCACCCAACCGATCTCTTTTCAGGATTACCTTTTCCCGAGCCCCCTGAATAATCGAATTTGGTTTATTGATTTCTTCATTATCTAATTCGTTGTCCTGGTTTTGATCCAAGCTATTAAAATTAATATATTTTAAAATAGTGGGAGGTACCTCGTCACGTTGTAAATATCCATCCCTATCCCAATCCAATTGAGCAAGTGGGAAACTGGGCAAACTTACCCGTTCAGATAATTCCAATTCGTCTCCCAAAAAGCGAATCTGGCGAAATTCAGTTTCTCTTGGCAAAATGCCAAGCCAGATCAAATAGGCCTGCCAATGAGGTTTATCAAAACCGTATAATCGTTTCATTTGTTCCAATTGCTCTCGGGAAAGTGCTTGATTTGAACCAGAACTCCGTCCCCCACCCCCTTCTTCAGAAACTTGTTGCATTTGCATCATTGCCTGTTCGAGCGGACCGCCGGGCGCCAGTCTGGTAATCGCAAAGACCATAATGCTGATTCCGAGAAGAGTCGGAGGAATCAATAATAGCCTTCTGATAAAATAATCTCGCATGTAACGGGTTTCTTCCTAGTCCTTTCAAGGAGATGGGGCAAAGTCAAATCTTTGCACTTTCCAATTTTGCTGATTCTTTTGCTTGCCAATAGTCAAGTGGTCGTCCCTTTTTTAAAGGATCAATTACCCAACAAACAGTCTAGCTTATTTAGGAGATACCAGGAGTTTTTTTATTCGGGTTCTCTTTTGCCTTCTGCTGGTATCATGCGGAGAAACTAGCAGTGTGGACGATGCCTCCCGTAAGGGAATACTAATCATGGGAAATAGTGGCGAACCCAAGGGATTGGATCCCCATATCGTGAGCGGAGTTCTCGAAAGCAATATTATCCGTTCACTTTTTGAAGGACTGGTCGAAGCGCATCCTTCCAAAGATGGAATTGCGATGCCCGGAGTCGCGGAAAAATGGTATCCCGTTGACCCTGCTCGACCGGATGAATGGATCTTCGAACTTCGCAAGGATGCCCAATGGTCGGATGGAGAACCTCTTACCGCGGAGGATTTTCTTTTTTCCTTTCGCCGCCTACTCACCCCTGCCCTCGCCTCGGACTATTCTTTCATGCTTTATTACATTAAAGATGCCGAATTCTATCATAAGTCCCAGCGTTCCTACCTGCTTTTCCGTAAAGACGCCAACTTTACTGAAGATTGGTGGTCAACCTTCAAAAATGTGGACTTCGGCCCGAATGAAAAAGCGGAGGAAAATTCTTTCAATTTTATTGGTCTCGATAAATTGACTCTAACTAATTTAGAAAATCTACTGGAAAATCCTTCGCTTTTTTTATGGCCAAAGAATCTTTCTCCAGAGATTCGACGATCCCTCATCATGAAAAACCTGAATTTTGAAAAAGGGGATCGGGGTCAATTAAAAAAAGATGAGTTAAAGGATTTATGGAAATTAATTGAATTGGGTGCCACCGCCCCGGACATGCACACCTTGAGGGTAAAACTCAATTCACCCATTCCATTTTTACCCGAGATCACTAAACACTATACTTGGTACCCCGTGCCTAAGCATATTGTTCTGAAGCACGGCACTATTGGAGAACGGTTCACTTCTTGGACTAAACCCGAAAACCTGGTTGGAAACGGAGCCTTCATCCTAAAATCGTGGAGATTCAATGACCATATTGAAGTGAGCCGTAACCAACATTATTGGGACAAAAGTAATGTCGGTCTCAACGGTATCCGGTTCCTCCCCATCGGCAATCTCTACACGGAAGACCGAATGTATTTTGACGGTCAGATGCATGTGACCTACAGCATTGCATCCGAACTAATTGAATACTCCCGAAAAAAATATCCAGAACATGTCCGTAGTGAACTTTATCTGGGCACTTATTTTATTAGAACCAATGTTTCCAATAAACCATTTACAGACCCCCGGGTACGACTTGCCTTCTCCTACTCGCTCAACCAGAAATCACTTATTGATAATGTCCTTAAAGGAGGACAGAAGCCGGCCAGTGGACTGGTTCCTCCCTTCGGAAATTACCCTGCCTCTGACACCGTGACATTTGACCCGGAACTGGCCCGTAAGTTATTGGCCGAAGCAGGATATCCAGGCGGCAAGGGGTTACCTGATATTGAATTTCTTACTACGGATAAGGAATCTTCAAAGGTTACTGCAGAGGCATTACAGGCTATGTGGAAGGAACACCTCGGAGCCACGATCAAGATCAAGCAAATGGAATGGACTTCCTATATTACCGCGATGTTTGCAAAGGACTACGACCTTGCCGCTGGTGGCTGGATTGGTGATTACATGGACCCACTCACTTTTCTCGATATGTGGATGAAAGGGGTAGGAAATAACCGCACAGGTTGGCATAATGAAGAATTTGAGGACATCCTGGGCATGGCTGCCCAGACGGGAGAGGCGGCCAAGCGATACGAACTGCTCGCTCAAGCCGAAGCACTTTTTCTTGGTGAGCGGCCTATACTCCCGGTCTATTGGTATACACGCAATTATCTTCTTCACCCTGATGTAAAAGGATGGAATCCCCTTCTTCTCGATAATCATCCGTACAAGTTTTTACGCTTGCAACCGGGTGCCAACAATAGAAAGGACTGAACTAATGCTCCGCTTTCTAATCGGTCGGGTACTGCAAGGATTTCTTGTTCTTTTCGCTCTTTATACCATTACCTTTTTTCTGGCCAAGGCCATGCCAGGGGAACCTTTTACATCCGAAAAAAATATATCTGCGGAAACGAAAGCAAACATACGCAAACTTTATGGATTGGATAAACCGATCTGGGAACAATACATAGTCTATCCAAAAAATATAATAACGGAGGGTTCATTCGGGATTTCAACGAGTAAAGGAAGGCCAGTAATTGATATTATTGCCCAGTCTTTTCCTAATTCATTAATGCTTGGCCTATGTGCTCTTGGCTTCGCAATCGGAATAGGTGTGCCGATCGGCATACTTTCAGCAGTTCGGAAAAACAGCTGGATAGACTGGTCGTGCATGGCGGTGGCAATGATTGGCATTTGCATCCCCTCATTTACAATCGGCCCGCTCTTGCAAATCTATGTGGCGGCCCATATTCCCGGACTGAAGGTGGCCGGTTGGGGAAACTGGGAGGACATCCTTCTGCCCGCCTTTACCTTGGGACTAGTCTCCGCCGCTTACCTTGCCCGCCTGACCCGGGGAGGCATTCTTGAAGTCCTGTCCCAGGACTTCGTTCGAACGGCACATGCAAAAGGGGTGTCTCCAACCCAAGTAATCCTTAAGCACACACTGAGGGGTGGCCTTCTCCCGGCAGTTGCCTACCTTGGACCGGCTTTCGCTGCCTTGATCAGTGGTTCGTTTATCGTAGAGACCATTTTTCAAGTTCCGGGAATGGGACAGCACTTTGTAAATGCAGCCACTACAAGAGATGAGTTTCTTCTCTTAGGCCTGTCACTATTCTTCGGTTTGCTCATTGTGGTAATGAATCTTCTCGCCGATCTGCTCACCGGATTATTGGACCCTCGCATGAGACAAAGCGGAGGGACCGATTAGAGACATGACTAATCAAGATCAAGCGAATCCTCAAGGTTCCTCTCTTTGGAAGGATGCCCGGGCCCGCATGGCGAAAAATAGATTCGCGATGGGGGGACTCTGGATAATCATCCTTATGTTCTCACTCTGTTTTATTTTCGCATGGTTTTGTACAGACCCTAACCAGGTCAACCTCATCAATAAGTTTGCCTCTCCTTCGCTGGATCATTGGTTTGGAACCGATGCTCTCGGGCGCGATCTATTTGCCCGCATTCTCTACGGCGGACAGGTTTCCATTCTCGTTGGCTTAATCGCCACAGCCGTTTCCGTTGCCATCGGAATCGTTTATGGAGCTGTTTCAGGTTTCGCAGGGGGAAGAACGGATGCAATCATGATGCGCGTAGTGGATACATTGCTTGCCATACCCTTCCTGGTTCTCGTTATCGTACTACAGGCAACATTAAGTGACTGGTCTGGGGATGCCACCCGATGGATCGTGGAAAATTTCAAATGGGATAAAGAATTCACGGGACGGTTAACCAATGTAATTCCGCTCTTCTTCGCCCTCGGTCTACTAGGCTGGCTTACCCTGTCCCGAATCGTGCGAGCCCAGGTGATGAGCATTAAGGAACGCGAATTCGTGGAAGCAGCAGTGGCACTGGGATACGGAAAAGCTCGTATTCTTTTTCGACATATTATTCCAAATGTTCTTGGTCCCACAGTTGTCTACTCCACCCTTACCGTTCCAGGCTTCATCATGTATGAAGCAATTCTCTCATTTCTCGGATTGGGAGTGGAATCACCAAATAGTTCGTGGGGCGTTCTAATCAAAGAGGGTTCCAATTTTTTGGAAACTGAAGTTCAACTTCTTCTTTTACCAGGTCTATTCTTTTCCCTCACTCTCTTTTCCCTTAATTTCCTAGGAGATGGACTTCGGGATGCACTGGATGTAAAAGCTGCCAAAGACTAATGAGTTTGCTTAAAATAAAAAATCTGAAAACTTATTTCCACACCCGTGCGGGCACGAACCGGGCAGTGGACGATGTCAGTTTCTCGATTAATAAAGGAGAAATCGTAGGGGTGGTGGGAGAATCGGGTTCAGGAAAGTCGGTCACTTGCCATACCTTACTTGGACTTCTGCCCCAACCCCCCGCAAGGGTGGAAGGTGGAACTGTAACCTTTGATGGTGGAGAACTCCTTACCCTCTCCCATTTACGCCTCAGAGAGATCAGAGGGAAGCGGATATCAATGATCTTTCAAGATCCCATGAGCTGTCTGAACCCGTACTTGAAAATTATTGATCAAGTAACCGAACCCATTCTCATTCATGAGCATGTCTCACGACAAACTGCAGAGGCGCGTGCGATTGAGATGATGAAAAAAGTCGGGATAAGAGATGCCGAATTAAGAGCCCACTCCTACCCTCACGAATTTTCCGGCGGTATGCGACAACGAGTCATGATTGCCATGGCATTGGTTACCAAACCCGATCTTTTATTGGCAGATGAACCAACCACCGCACTCGATGTAACCGTACAAGCCCGTATCCTGAAGATCCTTCACGACCTGAAAGATGACCTCGGAATTGCAGTGCTCTTCGTAACCCATGACCTTGGTGTAGTCGCTGACATTGCCGACCGGGTAGTGGTAATGTACCGCGGTAAGATTGTCGAACAAGGGAATACCCGTGATATCTTTGAAAAACCATCCCATCCCTACGTAAAAGGACTTCTTGCCTGTAGACCCACTCTAGAAACCCAATATCAAACCCTTCCCACCGTGGACGATTTTCTTCAGTCGGAAGTCGGAGCGGACGGTTCTTTTATTCTCAGTGAACGGACGGATGCAAAAAAACGACTGGCAGGGCTTCAAAAACAACTAAAATGTGAAATTTCGGACAAGGATATCCCGACCACTCTACTACAAGTTAAAGACCTAAAAGTACACTTTCACTCCGGAGGTGGATTCCTGGGAAAACCCCGCAGGACGATTAAAGCAGTCGACGGAGTCGACCTAACAATTGCAAAAGGTCAAACCCTTGGACTGGTCGGAGAATCCGGATGCGGAAAAACCACCCTCGGGCGGGCCATACTGCGCCTGCAAGAATCAAAATCTGGCTCAGTCCTCTACGATGAAAATGAGCTCACCTCTCTGAACCGGTCCGAAATGCTCGGGTTTCGAAAGAGGATGCAGATCATATTTCAGGACCCTTATGCTTCCCTTAATCCTCGCCAAACGATCGAACAAACACTCATCGAACCAATGCTCGTTCACAAAATTGGTTCCAATCATTCGGAAAGACGGGATCGAATAGTTTCTCTCCTGGAGGAGGTTGGCCTTGGGTCCAATTTCCTTCTTCGATATCCGCACGAGTTTTCGGGGGGACAAAGGCAACGAATTAGCGTAGCCAGAGCACTGGCAGTGGAGCCGGAATTCATTGTCTGTGATGAATGCGTCAGTGCCATGGATGTTTCTGTGCAGGCACAGGTACTTAATTTACTTCGTGAATTGCAGCAAAAAAGAAACCTTACCTATCTCTTTATTTCCCATGACCTCAGCGTAGTAAAATTTATGTCCGATGACATGATTGTGATGAAAAATGGACAGGTAATGGAAAGCGGCAATGCAGAAGAGATCTACAAAAATCCTCGATCCGAATACACCCGTGAATTATTGGATGCGATTCCCAAATCGACTCTTTCCGGCTAGAAAATTCTTGTTTTCCACCAGGAAGGATTATTCTACTTAATTAACCCCAATCTTTCACCCGAAAAAAGGAATTGCTGTGCTAATCCGCAAAACTTACCAAAGTGAGATCGTGCAAAAATTATTTTCTGAACTGGACTAAAAGATTCGAGGTTATAATGCCTATCCAGTGTTTTTGCGATCCAGGTATCAACGGGAAATGCCTCGGATTTCTTGGCTCCAAAAAGCAGTGCACAATCTGCAATTTTCGGACCGACTCCCGGTAAGGAAACCAGTTTAGACTTTGCCTCCGGATAGGGTAAATTTATTATTGTATTTAAAAAAGTAGGTTCATCGTTGAGAATTGAAGCCACTCCACAAACATATTTGGCACGATACCCTAATTTTAATTCCCTCAGTTCTTTCTCTTTAACTTGCGATAATACCTGCCAACCGGGAAAACTCCAAATATTGGGGGCAAGTTGAATACCGAATTTTTGTGAAACCAAATAGCCCAATTCTTTGATTTGCGGAATACTCTTAGCAGAACTTAATAAAAAGTAAAAAAGCATTTCTTCGAATGGTTGATTAAGTATTGTCAGACCCGGGAGGGATTGTATGCATTGGGCAAGAATCGAGTCACTTCGCCATGGTAGGTTCTGAACCGCATCATCATAGGTTTTATCCAACCATAGGTACTCTAGTATTTCGTTTTGGGTGGCTGGAAATTGTTTCGAGGTTCGCCAATGAATAACCCCATTTACTAATTTTAATTCAACTAACTTGGAACGAAATGAACCTAGCCACGTTCCATAATCTGTCGCGCTCCAAGTAAAACTTTGACCTCCTTCCAAAGTCTCTTTTAGCCCGAGAAGAGAAATGTTTTTCGGCTTAGCTAATTCCTTCCAGGGGAACATCGAAAAAATAGTCTGCGAATTAATCGTGACTCCAAAGAAAACTTTTTTTGAGTAAAAATAAGTCTTCATTTGAATTCTTTAATTCAATCTTCCATGCAATTGGTTTCACTTTATTACTGGCCCAGTCTTTTCCGGTGAGTCCAAGAAAAATCTCGCTCTTCCCTTCTTCAATAACCGGTAAAGAAAAGGTAAACCGTTCGATTTCGGTTCGACCATTACGAATCACAGATAAAATAATATTCTTTTCGGTTAGGAGTTTCCGAAAATATTGATTCAGAGAAAACGAGAAATATAGACCTTCTCTTTCTTGATTGGTTCTACAATAAACCATCTTCCCGGTATATTCTTTTCCAGAAAAGTACTCAGGAATGCGCGTCAGTTCATTGGCATTAAAATACCGAAGTGAAACGCGAGTAAGTTCTTTTCCGAAAAGAACCGAGCTATAAAAAAGCGACAGGCAGAGGAGCAGAACAAACTGTTTGCTCACAAAACTACCACAACTCAGCTCTCAGTTGAATCTTTCGATTCTTTCTGAGGGGCTTCTGCTTTTTCTTCTTTGGGAGCAGCATCTTTCACAGGTTTGTCTCCCAAAACATCAGTTGGTTTGGCTTTTTCTGCGACTGGTTCAGGTTTTTTCTCTACCACTTTTTCCTTCTTGGTAGTTGCAGTCTTTCGAACTGCTCTTGGTTTACTGACCTTGGCCTTAGTACTTTTTGACGATTTGCTAATTAATTCTTTAACCGCTAATTTCCGCTTTGCAATGTATGCTGCTCTTCGGCGACGCTTTAAGATTTTGTTGTATTGTTTGCCCATAATGTAGGAATTACTCTGAAGGAAATTGGAACAAGAAGCAAGATTCAAACTCCGCCACCGTGCTTGAAAATTTTACTGAATGTCAATCGGTTTTCCCGATTGAGCAGATTGGTAAGTCGCATCAATAATTTTCATCAGTGCCAACGCCTGGTCTGGAGTGTTCAAAGGACTCTCTTCTCCCGCAATAGTCCGTACAAAATTTTCTGCCGAACGAATTCGTCCCATATCTTCATTGGGCTCAGTTTTAATCGAACGGTTAACAGACCGGCCATGTTCCTGAACATATAATTCGCAATCATCAATTGCCGTATCATCCAAACCATCTGAGCCGAATAAACGACGAATCATACCTCCTGCCTTCTTCCCTTGAAAGGTTACCGATACTTCCTCTTGCTTAACCATTTCTGCCCAAGAGACTTGGAAAGAAAGAATTTGTCCGGTTGTGAATTTTATAAATCCATGAGAGGCACTTTCCACATCTGTCACTCCGTCTGCGACATCAGGAATACCCCAGGGGCCTTTAAAATTCTTGTCCTGAATGAAGTCCGAGAATGTTTGTGCCAACACACAGGATGGCGTCGGGTAGTCCATGTAGTAAAGAGCAAGGTCCACCATGTGTAATAAATCAATTAAGGGTCCACCTCCGGATAATTCCTTGTTGGTAAACCAACCACCAAATCCCGGTATCCCAGTCCTTCTTATCCATTTGGCCTGGGCAGAGTTAATCTGGCCCACTTCACCGGCTTCTATATATTTTCTTAGGGCATATGATTCTGGACGAGCCCGATTATTAAAATTGAACATCAAAGTCTTACCGGCACTTTCAGACGCTTCTTTCATTTGCAAAACTTCTGCCGCATTTAAAGCGGGTGGTTTTTCGCAAAACACATGTTTTCCAGCCTGCAATACCTGTAACGCTAATGGTCGGTGCGTACGATTGGGGGTTATGATACTAACCGCATCAAGGTCAGTTAATTGTTCGAGCATTTGAGCAGAATCTGAAAAGACATGGGGTACATCATAAGTCTCAGCTGCCTTTTTTGCCGCAACTTGATTCATATCACAAATTGCAACGATTTCTGCCCCAGCATTCCGAAAGCCCGCGCTATGATATTGCAGCATGCCGCCGGCTCCGATTATTCCTATTTTAATTGTCATTCAAATTCTTGTTTGTAGTTGATGAGAAGGGTCGTGCTTACTTTGGAATCGAAGGAAACTTAACCCATTTTTCCTTCGCGTTGGCACTTTTTACAACGGTTTCGATAAAAGCCATTCCAATTATTCCATCGCGAATATCCGGAAAATCATAACCTGATTTACGCGGAAATTTACCCGCAATTTCGTCTTTAATGGCAACGGCAGCAGAATTATACACATTGGCAAACGCCTCAATAAATCCTTCCGGGTGACCGAAAGGAATTCTTGTATTTTCTGCAGCGGCACCAGTTATGTAATCATTCCCTCGACGATAAATTTCCCGGGGTGCACGCGCATCCTTAACGATTAATTCATTCGGGTGTTCCTGGTGCCATTCCAACGATTTCTTGGTGCCGTAGATTCGGATATTTAAATTATTTTCATCTCCGTTTGAAATTTGTGATGCATAAAGAATTCCACGAGCACCTCCTTTAAAACGAACTAGTAAATTACCATCATCATCCAACACACGACCGGGGATGTTAACCGATAAATCTGCACATAAAGAATCGATCTCTAAACCAGAAATATAATGAACCAAATTTTCCGCATGTGTGCCAATATCTCCCATGCAGTTGGAAACTCCTGCAATTTTAGGATCGGCTCGCCAGTTGGAAATTGCTTTGCTCTCCCCCGTTAATGCAGTGATCGCGTATCCTTGAGGATATTCACAGACAACCTTAATGATCTTTCCAAGCTTTCCCTTTTTTACCATATCACGGGCTAATTTAACCATCGGATAGCCCGTGTAATTATGAGTCAATGCAAAGACTTTTTTTGATTTTATAATTACCTTCCTGAGCTCTCTCGCCTGGGCGAGGTCAAGCGTGACTGGCTTATCGCAAATCACATTAAACCCCGCTTTTAGAAAAGTTTTTGCCACATCAAAATGAAGATAGTTTTGCACCACTATACTTACAAAATCAATTCGTTCACCCTCTGGCAACAAGGCTTCTTTCTCGGCCATTTCCTGGTACGATCCGTAGGTTCGGGAGGGATCGATAAAGAAATCTTTTCCCGACTGCTTCGATTTTTTGGGGTCGGATGAAAAAGCACCCGCCACCAATTCGATTTTTCCATCAAGATTTGCTGCTCGTCGATGAACGCCGCCTATGAATGCACCACGCCCGCCTCCAACCATGCCCATTTTTAGTTTTCTATTCATAAATTTCTGGGTCCAATTAAATGATAATCGTCATTGATTTTTCTTATCAAATGCGGAATCAAATGCCATTTCATTGGATTTAAAATCCAGATTTTTTACAAATTCGCAGGATTCTGTGGCGCCATGAAAGCGATCCATCCGACCATCCTCCCACTCAATGGAAAGAGGCCCTGCATAATGAATGTCATTTAAAGCAACTATGATTTCCTCAAAATTCACATCTCCTCTTCCAACGGAGCGAAAATCCCACTGTCGGCGTGGGTCGCAAAATGTGGTGTGACCTCCAAATACTCCAACCGTACCATCCCCGTGCCCCCACCAGGCATCTTTCATATGGGCATGATAAATTCGATCCGAAAAAGTTCGGATGAACTTCACATAGTCAACTCCCTGATATCCAAGATGCGAGGGGTCGTAGTTAAAACCAAATCGCTTGTGGTTTTTAACGGCCTCCAAAGCACGCTGGGCACTGGCAATATCGAAAGCAATTTCAGTCGGATGAACCTCCAAGGCAAAATTTACATTTTGCTTTTCAAATTCTTCCAGAATCGGCCCAAAACGCTTCGCGAAATCTTCAAACCCTTTATCCCAATAGGCCTGATCAGTTGGTGGGAAGGCATAGATTGAATGCCAAATACTGGATCCTGTGAAACCATTCACCACCGCGGGAAAATCATCTTTTTTTCTACGTCCAGGTTTTGCATTTATAAAGTTGCGACATGCCTTGGCAGTTTTTGACATTTTCTTTGCTGCCCTCTTACGAACTTTCTCAGGATCTCCATCCCCCCAAACATCTGGCGGAAGGATTGATTGATGACGTTCATCAATAGGGTCACAAATTGCCTGCCCCACAAGATGGCTCGATATGGCAAAGCAATCCAGGTTATTATCGGACAAAATTTCCCATCTCTCTTGACAATATTTTTTGGAGATCGCCGCTTTATCTACATCAAAGTGGTCCCCCCAACAGGCTAACTCCAAACCGTCGTAGCCCATTTCTGAAGCTTTTTCAGCAAGCGTTGGTAAAGAAAGATCGGCCCATTGACCGGTAAACAATGTTACTGTTCTTGGCATATAAAAATTGTTAAATTTATAGATTAATTAGTTCCAATAAGGAAGTTTTTACTAAGTGAGGGCAACGCTTTTTTGGTAAAACTATAATTAAATACCAAAAGAGGTAGTTGAATTTGATTTAAAATGAAATTGGATTCAATCGGAGACAAGTATTTTTTGGGCTGTTTTATACCCCAGCGAAAATTTCGGCATTTTTTCAACCTGTAATTCAATGGTATCGGCGACTTTTTCGTTTTTTACAAGCGTCACCATTCTTCCAGGCATCAGGCCTTTCGCCTGAGCAAAATTTAGAAATTCAGGACTTTGATCAAGAATTGATTCAATTTTCATTTTCGTACCCACTAATGAATCTAAGAGGGTTTTTTTGGGTAATCTACGAATAATCCCGTTCTTTGTTGGAATTGGGTGCCCATGCGGGTCATGCCGAGGCTTGCCTAGAAATATGTCCAAACGCTCCAACACCTTCTCCGAAATGGCATGCTCGAGCACCTCCGCTTCATCATGAATTTCGCTCCAATCTAGACCGAGAGTTTCAACTAAGAATGTTTCCAATAATCGATGGCGCCTTATCATTATCATCCCAATCTTCTTGCCCGATGGAGTAAGTCGAACTCCTTTCCGGGATTTATAAGAAAGCCATTTTTCTTTTTGAAGATTCTTCATCATCGAGGTCGCGGTCCCTGGAGTTACGCCAAGCGAAGTCGCAATCATTCCCATCGGAACTTCTCCACGCTCACATTCCATCGATAATTTTAAGATCGACTTGAGGTAGTTTTCAACCGTCGCACTTGGCATGTGGATTATCTTGAATGTAATGTCCTATTGACTCAAGGAAAATGATTGCTACACTTTGACTAATCAAAAATAATACTTTTAATAGTCATAAATATTTAATTTATTCACCTAAATACTTTCTTTGGTGCATGCTTTTTTTCTGCTCATTTTTATTGGGGGGATGCGGGGGAGAAACTAGACCCAAAGCAGACTCGGAGTCGAGTAGTTCGAGCAGTGAAAAAATTCGGCTTGTCGTGACCACAACCCAATTGTATGACCTCGCCCAACGATTAACCGGAGATCGTTTTTCCGTCACTTCCCTCATGGGTCCGGGTGTAGACCCTCACATATACAAACCCAGTTCGAGGGACATACTGGCACTTTCCAAGGCCAACCTTGTGGTTTATCATGGAATGCACCTTGAAGGCAGACTAGCAGAAGCACTTAGTCATAGCGAAGAAAACGGCATTTCAACATTCAACGCCACTGGCAGTTTGCCGAACAAGAGAATCATTTACTCAATCTCAGGACACAGCGAACAACAGTACCCAGACCCCCATGTGTGGTTTGATCCAAAGATTTGGTCCTTTATTGTAAACGAATTTACTCGCAGGGTGATTCGCTGTAACCCCTCGGAACAAAAACAATTTGAATCCAGGGCAATTCAAATTTCAGATAGTATTTCCAAAATTGAGGAATGGGGGATAAATGAAATTAAGAAAATACCCAAGGACCAGCGTACTTTAATAACGAGCCATGATGCATTTCAATATTTGGGTCGGGCCATGGGACTACAGGTGATTGCACTACAAGGAATGTCTACCACCGCGGAAGCGGGATTAGCTGACCGGGCTAATCTGGTTGACCTTATTCAAGACCATAATATTCCCGCTATCTTTATTGAAAGTAGCGTCAATCCGACTGCGATTCAAGAAATTGCAAAAGAATGTAATGTCGAGGTGGGAGGAGAATTATTTTCGGATGCACTTGGTTCCAACAATCAATTTGCTACCGGGCCAAACGGAATACAATACTCTGTTGGTACCTGGGAAGGAATGATGGTTCACAATATTAACACTATCGTAAAGGCATTACGAAAAAGAAGAAAATGAGTGCCAGTCCACCGTTATTCCCCCTTGAGGTTCATGATTTAACCGTTTCCTACCACACAAAACCAGTATTGTATGGGGTTGATTTACAGATAGAGGAAGGTTCATTAGTGGGAGTAATTGGCCCAAACGGTGCCGGTAAATCGACACTTATAAAAACCATTATGGGAATCGTTCCACCCAGCGGTGGATGGGTAAAAATCTTTGGTCAAAAAGGAAAAAAGGCTTACACGAGAGTCGGATATGTGCCTCAACGCGAATCAGTGGACTGGGATTTTCCTGTCTCAGTATTAGATGTTGTCCTGATGGGTCGATTTGCACATGTGGGATGGTTGAAGCGAGTAAGTAAAAAAGATCGCTCCATTGCTTGTGAATGTCTCGAAAAAGTAAACATGCTTTCATTTGCGGACCGACAAATTGGAAAACTCTCCGGTGGACAACAACAGAGAGTCTTTCTTGCTCGGGCATTGGCACAGGAGAGTGACCTCTACTTAATGGACGAACCCTTCTCAGGAGTGGATGCAGTTACTGAGAATGCGATTATTGAACTACTCAGAGAATTAAAGAATAATGGAAAAACATTACTTGTAGTCCACCATGATTTATCCAATGCGAAAGATTATTTTGATCAGTTGATACTACTCAATATGAGATTGATTGCACATGGAAAAAGGGAAGACACATTCACCAAAGAACTTCTTCAAAAAACATATGGTGGAAGACTTACAGTGTTTACAGAAATTGCAGGACAAGCCGCCAGTAGCCAAACTTCCAACCAATTCCCTCAAAAGCATTTGTGAGGTTATATAACTCTCCGTATAGACTAGTTGTATGAATCTGAATTTTTTTCAATTCGTTCCCTTTTTTCGCACCATTCTTTTTCTTTTTACTGCGGGTAGTCTCCATGCGGAACAGATTGCAGAAGATTCCTCTCTCTCTATTCAAACAGTTCGCTTTCTTTCGCTGACAGATTATTCAGTCCAAATCGTTCTTTTAGGAGTAATATTGATGGGAATGGGGTGCGGGTTAATGGGAGGCTTTGTAGTCACTAGGAAGTTATCCCTTTTTGGTGATACCTTGTCACACGCTGTACTTCCCGGTGTCGCAGTGGGCTTTATATTTAGCCAGTCAAAAAATTCGTTCAGTATTTTAATGGGTGCGATGATCGCCGGTTTCCTAGGAGTATTTCTGATTTCCTTAATCAAAAAAACTACAAAAGTGAGACTTGATAGTGCGCTCGGATTAGTACTGTCCGGATTCTATGCAGTGGGAATTTGCTTATTAACTAGAATCCAGAAAATGGAATTTGGAAATCAATCCGGGATTGACCGATACCTGTTTGGTCAAATTACCGGACTGTCGACAGCGGATGTTTTGGGGATGGGAATTTCATGCATTCTTATTCTTTTACTCACATTTCTATTATACAAAGAAATGCTAGTAACCGGATTTGATCCTGGATTCGCTCGTTCTGTAGGAATACCGGTGGATTTGCTTCAATACATACTTTGGATGTTGTTAGCATTTTCTGTCATTACTTCCCTTCAGGTAGTGGGAGTAATATTGGTTTCCGCATTGTTAATTATACCGGCTGCAACTGCATCGATTATTACCCAAAGAATGAAGTCACTTCTTTTTTGGTCAGCCGGGCTGGGAATTCTAGCCGGAATTGTGGGAACATACTTATCATTTCTGGGCAATCGATTACCGACGGGGCCCTTGATCATATTAACCTCAACAAGTTTTTTTATTATTACCCTTTTCTTACATTTCAGAAATGGTCTTCTTTTCAAATGGATTCGCTCGCGGGGAAAAGAGCAAAAAATCGCAATCGAAAACACATTAAAGGCAATCTACCAAGAATTGGAAAATCATAATTTTTCGGAAGATACAATCACACTTGGAAATCTAGCAAAAAGGAGAAGGATTAATATGCCAGAGGCCCATAAGGAGGTAAAAAACCTGGTTAAAAAAAATCTCGCTTTTCTGCTTCTTAAAAAAAATCAGACACTCCCGAATGAAGATATCTTGTCATTAACCCCAGAGGGTTGGAGTGAAGCATGCAGAATTGTGAGAAACCACAGACTATGGGAGTTGTATTTAACCAATGAAGTTCACTATGCCCCAGACCATGTTCACGAAGATGCGGAAAAAATTGAACATATTTTGGGCGATACAACGGTTCGAAAAATTGAACGAATTTTATCCAATCCAAGACGGGATCCCCATGGAAAATTAATCCCTAGCCAACAAGATATTGAACAGGGGTTTATCGAAAAAAAAGTAATTCGGACTGTATAATGGATCATTTTTTCCCACCCCTGGACTTACTTGATACCTTTGCCATGCCATGGGCATCACCAGAAGATATTATTTGGAACGGGAAAATTGTCGCGATGGGCTTTTTTGTTTGTCTTTCGTGTGGATTAATTGGCGCCTTTATCGTAGTTCGAAAACTCGCCTTGATGGGAGATGCAATTAGTCATGGAATCCTTCCCGGGCTCGCCCTTTCATTTATGATAACTCAATCAAAAGCCTTACTCCCCATGTTCATTGGTGCCTGTATTGCCGGATTGCTATGTAGCCTTTGTATTGAATGGCTTCAAAAAAAATCACCCCTTAAAGCAGATGCAGCTCTTGGCTTAACATTTACCAGTTTTTTTGCTTTAGGCGTCCTGTTAATTACTCAAATGGGAAATAACGCACATATTGATGCAGAGTGTTTACTGTACGGAGAAATTGGATTCACTCCTCTCGCGAAAAATTTAAAATGGGGGGCTATTGAACTTGGTCCCCGTCCCCTTGCGACCATGGCAATGGTTACACTTTTAATCATTTCTATAATGATTGTATTTTACAAGCAATTGCTTGTGACAAGCTTTGATGAAACACTTTCGATATCACTAGGGTTACCAATCAAAGCAATCCATTATGGACTAATGTTGCTCCTTGCTACCACTATTGTCGCAGCATTTGAATCAGTGGGAGTAATTCTTGTCATTGCGATGCTTATCTTTCCCTCCACCACTGCCTCCTTTTTCTTTTCTCGGATGCCAGCAATTTTATTTTCTACAATCCCGTTGGCTTTTATTTATTCTTTCGGAGGATTTTTCTTGGCTCGATGGCTTGATTGCTCGATTGCAGCATCCATGGTTGTAATTGCAATGTTTTGCTTTGGATTGGCATGGCTGTTTGGACCGGTTGATGGTGTAATCCCAAAACTGCTGTATCGGAAAGTATCGGTCTAGAAGAAACCTTCTCGAACAGGCACAAAAAAAGCCTTCGATTTCTCGAAGGCTTTTTTACTAAATTTGAGAGGAACTAAAGTTATCCCTTCTTTTCTTTCTTTCCTTTTCCTTTTGCCAAAGCAATCTTGGAAGCAGTCTTATTTTTGCAATTGCAACCGTCAATGCTTACGCGGGCACCTTTTTTGAGTTTTGTTGGGCAATCAATACCAACCATTTCAGTTTTGCTGCCTACTTGGACTTTCTTTTCCTTTTTTCCTTGAGTAATTGTAAGTGTTTTTGACTCTTCATCGAATCCAACAACCTTGCCGTGAATAGCTTTGGATGGACAACCGGCAAACACGGAACCAGCAAATGCGATAGAGGCGAGTAATAAGAATAATTTTTTCATAGTGGGTAATATATTTTGTTAATATGTTATGTATTAGAAATATCATTCAATGAGCAATTACAAGATAGACAAGGAAGAAGTACTCAATTTTAATAAATTTACTGAACGACCTTACAAGAAATACTAAAACCTAGATTTTCCTACCCCTTGATGAAATTCGTAACGATTTATTTCCTCCTCCTATCCACATTTGCCCTATTAAATGGCCATCCGATCCCTGATATTCCCGTAATTGGTGATTTTGATCAAAACGGGTCCAGTGTGATCACCGTGGAAATTGATACCCGTAGCTTTGCTGATGACCCCGAAGAGGTTCCCATGCTCAGTGGACCCGCTTTTGATAAGCTAACAGCGGAAGAAAAAAAAGACTTACTGCTGGAAGGAAAAAACCTAATTAGGGAGGCTTTGCTTATTAGATTTGATGAAAAAGAATGGTTTTTACCTGACTTTGAATATGACTTTGAAAAAAAAATCGGGGGGAACACCGTTGAAGAAAGTGATACCTTTGTCATCCGGGGATACGCTCGCATAAAGTTAAGTTCGGAATCCCAATCCTATCAAATTCGTGCCAAGGAATCAGCAGTTTATGATATTATATTTACAAACCGGCTAAATGGCATACCACAAAAAAGAGTTAATGTTTTATTTCCTGGAGAAAACAGCTTTACTTTAGATTTGACCAATTTTTTTGGACCGGGAGAGGAAAGTAACAGTACCGAATCATCCAAGTTCGAATATAAAGACACTGCTGATTCGCAAAGCACATTCATTTCATTTCTCCGACAGGGATTTGTCCATGTTGTTCCTCTCGGACTGGATCATATTTTATTTGTCTTCGGTTTATTTCTTTTGTCCAGAAGATGGAAACCCCTGATCTTACAAGTGAGTGCATTCACATTAGCGCACACCCTAACTTTGGGTCTAGCCACATTGGGTATCATTTCAGTTTCTCCCCAAATCGTGGAACCAATTATTGCCGCCAGTATTGCGGTCATCGCTCTGGAAAATATTTTTTTCCCAGGATACAAACCCTATCGCTTAGTAATTGTTTTTATTTTTGGGCTGATTCATGGTCTTGGTTTTGCCGGTGCATTAAGTGGATTTAATCTTGAACCCACCTCCCTGTTACTTGGATTGTTTGGGTTTAACCTAGGCGTTGAGTTTGGACAGCTTGCTTTGCTCATTGCTGCTTATTTGTTAACCGCTCAAATTAAAAATCAGTCAAATTATAGACAATGGATTGTCATACCCGGTTCAATCACTATTGCCCTTTTCGGCATATATTGGACGATTGAACGGATCTTCTTTTAACTGTTATCGAGCTCAATCTTCAAAAAATTGATGTAACTGATCAAAAATCCTTGAACATTCCGTGGTTTTAAAGTTTTAAGGGTGAGTCCAAATTGATGTTTAAAAGAATTCTATATTTCCTTTCTTTTCTTTCAGCACTCACAATAAGCGGTATGCCATTGGCCATCGTTCAAGTGGGAGCGTGGTTGAATATGATCGATGAATTTTATGAGGAAACCCAATCAATCAGTTTATCCGTAGAATGGACATTCAACGGGGATCTCCCCTGTAGTGTCTGTCAATTTGTGAGTGAACAAACAGATTCAGGTAAAAAAGGTTTAACAGCCACAGAGCTTTTTTCGCACAAGTTAAAATTAGCGTCCGAAATATCTGAAATTATTACTGACCATGGACTAAAAATGGTGGGGGAATTATACCCTCCTATCGGGTATGTCTCATCAACCTACGATCCAGCGGAGCTACCTCCTCCGCGAATCAGAGCGTAAGTCATTCTCTCTTCGAACCCGTCTTTCCGCACAATCGCGGAAGAAGCTACAAATTTGCGTAATTAAACTAACGCGCACGGATTCGATTTTTTTACTCTATGTTCTAACTCTTTACACTTTATATAATTATGAAAAAAACTTCTCTCTTCTTTCTTACCATTCTTTTAAATGCCCCCTTTTCCTTTGCTCATGATGAGCCCTGGTCTGCTGCCCGACCCGATGGCCACGCTCCCATCTCCGTAATGGGAGATCATATGCACACCATGGGCGAATGGATGGTATCCTATCGCTTCATGACCATGGAGATGGAGGGACTACTCGATGGATCCAATGATATTAGTGCATCTGATGCGAACACTACTTATGGCTATAATAAGATGATGCTTCCCAAGTCTATGACTATGGATATGCACATGTTTGGTGCGATGCATGCGATTTCTGACAAGTGGACATTAATGTGCATGCTCCACTATTTAGACAACGAAATGACCATGCAGGGTTCAAGTATGGGCAAGATGGAGTCGAACGGAATTGGAGATTTGAAAATCGCGGGCCTTTACGATCTAGCCCGATGGGACTCTGGGCGTCGTATCCATCTCAATATTGGGCTAAGCCTTCCAACCGGTTCCATTGATGAAAAGTCGGGTAACAACACACTCGGCTACGGCATGCAATTAGGTTCGGGAACTTGGGATTTCCATCCTGCAGTAACCTATTTGGCACAAACTGAGAACTATTCTTACGGGGCACAACTTGGAGGAATTCTTCGAATTGGAGAAAATGATCAGGATTACTCCCTCGGTAACAAATTTGAGGCAGGATTATGGGGAGCTCATAAGATTACTGATTCCCTTAGTGCATCAGCAAAGCTTGATTATTCCAACCAAGGTGAAGTCGACGGTGCTCACAAGGGATTGTCCACCATGCAAAAAAACATGAGCCCAGGTAATCAAGCTACTTCTCAAGGGCGTGATATAACCACATTAGGTTTAGGCCTTAATTACTATTTTCAAGATGGTGGACTGAAAGGCCATCGCTTGGCTGCAGAATGGGAAACACCCCTCGATCAAAAAGTAAATGGTGTCCAACTGGAACTTGATTCCACATGGACTCTTGGATGGCAGTACGCCTGGTAATTATAAATTATTACCTTTTCCACCCCTTTGACTTTCACTTCAAAGGTCAGAGGGGTGAATTTTTGATCTGAATTTTGCCCTCAATCTATTTTGTTCAAATGAACATATTTTAGATTAAAACAAAATTTTATAATTTCTTTGATTTTGGCTTCCGGTTTAATTTAAAATAGGTAAGTGTTCAAAGGAGCATAATGTCTAATTTTAAATCACTCGCTTTTTTCTTTCGACCACCGGCGATAGCAAGAGGGTTATGCTTCTTCTTCATCTTTTATTTTGCCTTTCTATATCTCCAAAAGGTTGTGCAGGCCGAAGAAACCTCGGTGCAAACCAATGAGCTAGATCCGTTTGTCATTACCGCCAAGGGAGGATTTGCCACTTCATTGCGTTCATCTCCATGGGCAATTAATAGATTAGAGGGGACCGAGTTGCTATATTCTGCTCGCTCTCTTCCCGAGTCTTTATCCGGCCTTAACTCAGTCATGGTTCAAAAAACCGCACTCGGACAGTCTTCGCCTTACATACGCGGTTTTACCGGTTACCATAATGTTCTGCTAGTAGATGGAATTAGAATTAACCATTCGGCGATGCGTTCTGGTCCAAATCAATACTGGAGTACGGTGGAAATGCTCGGTGCGAACCGCCTTGAAATTGTTCGCGGACCCAATGGTATAATACACGGAGCAGATGCCATTGGAGGTGTCGTTAATATCATATCGAAAGAGCCCCGATTTACAGATGGGGAAATGTCACATAACGGACAATTAATCGGCCGGCTTTCATCAGCCGAACATTCATGGACCGCGGGAGTTAAAGGTAATTTCTCTACACCTGATTGGTTTGCCGAACTATCCCATATTGAACGTTCTTTCGGAGATCTTGAAGGAGGAGCAGATATCGGTGAGCAAGAAAACACCGGCTACGATTCCAGAGGTTCCCAGTTTCGATTGTCCCGTAAATTGAATGAAGATACCCGATTCACTTTTGGATTTCAAAACGTGTTTATGGATAATGTTCCCCGAACCCATAAAACGATAAATGGTTTAACTTGGGAAGGGCTCACTCCGGGTTCCGAAATCTGGCGACAGTTGGATCAGGAAAGAAATCTCTTTTATGGAAAATTTTCCTGGGAAGATGCTGGGGGATTTGCCGATGCAGGCCTGCTGACACTGAGCCTACATAAACATGAACAGGAGCGCCAACGGATGAGAGGGTCAGTAAGCGGTTTGGCTACTGGTGGAGATTTCCAATATTTCGGGCTCGAAGATCTCGGATTTTCATCCCGGTTTGAAACCGATGATCCATGGGGAGGGCGGCTGGCATACGGTGTAGAATGGCAAAGAGAATCCCTGTATTCCGGTGGTTACAAGTTTAATAGCTCACAAATAAAGAGTGCGGAATTAGTCCAAGGCCCTCTTGCCGCAGATGCCCACTATGACCGATTTGCTTTTTACCTAAGTGACAACTTCCTGCTTGGTGATTGGAGTGTTGAACCTGGAATTCGCTTTTCTTCGATTCAAGCTGACCTTGAACGCTATTATCTCAAGAACAGCGATTCTTCGACTCTGCAACCATCCGAGAAAAAAAAATATAGGGAACTGATTGGAAGCATACGGGCAAGCAGAGAGGTCATGCAGGGTAACTTTCTCTTTCTTGGTCTGTCTGAGGGATTTCGTCCGCCTAGTTTATATGACCTTACTTCCACGGATGAGACCAGTGCAGTAGAACGGCCAAATACCTCACTTGATTCAGAAAGTTTCTTACAAGCAGAAATGGGTTTTAAAGGAAACTCCGATTCATGGAATTGGGAAGCTTCCTATTATCATACCTGGATTAATGATATGATTGTACGCTCGCCAATTGAATCTGGAAAATCAGATGTTTTAAAAGCCAATGCAAACGGCTTTATTCATGGATTGGAAATTCAAGTTGGGCACGACTGGTCCCCTTCATGGAGCTCACAATTTCGGATTTCGTTAATCGATTCAGAGGTGGAACAATTGCGAGATAATAACGCAACTGGATCTATTACTGTTGACGGTCGAAACTACGACCCAATTGACCGGGCAACCACCCGGCTCATGCCCCCGCAGTTTCATTTTGTTACCCGTTATGCTCCTCCAAAGTCTAATTGGTGGGGAGACATTTCCATTTTGGCAGTGGGGAAGGCGGATGATCTGTCATTAAAAGATGAAACAGATTCCTCCCGAATTCCCTCGAATGGAACTCCTGGTTACGCGGTAGTCGGAATAAGTGGTGGACGAAAATGGGGAGAGAATTCATCCGTTTTCCTTGCGGTGGAAAACCTGGGTGATATTGACTACCGGGTGCATGGTTCCGGCTTAAATGGAAGTGGTCGAAACTTTATACTTTCATTCTCCCGCTCATTCTAAAGTGTTTTATAAACACAATAATTTTTAAGTGATATTTTCTTTTTGCGGACAGTAAGAAGAAAAAATTCATAAAACATTTTTTCATAACACCAATAAAATAAGGGATACCTTCCAAAAAAAAATCTAGTTTTTTATTACTTTATGGGTGAAACTTTTTATATGAATTTGTAGTTTATTTATTGTTATGAAAACTATATTTTTTGCCCCACTGGTTTTTCTGATTACTTTACAGTTTACATTGTATGCAGCCCTTCCAGAGGATACATTTTCCTCTTCGATTATCCAAGCTGAAGCAGTGGCGATCGATAAAATCCTCAACAGCACATACCAAAAGAGAAATGTCAAAATTCCCGCTAAGATAGACGAATCAGCGTTGGTTAGAAGATTGTACCTTTCCTTGGTTGGAAGAATTCCCACTTTTGAGGAAATAAATTCCTACCTCTCCGACACATCAGTCCAAAAAAAGTCTCAGCTTATTGAAAAACTGACCGAGTCGTCAGGCTATAATAGCCATATGTTTAACTGGTGGGCTGATTTACTTAGATTAAAATCACGAATGCGTGGCGGTAACCAGATACAAGCCGGTCAACTTTACAATCACTGGGTAAAAGAACAGGTCGTACAAAATGTACCCTTTGACCAAATGACATATTCTTTAGTAACTGCAGAGGGATACCCGTGGGAAAACGGAGCCGTTGGCTATTACCTACGGGACACAGGCATGCCCCTTGATAATATGTCCAACACCGCTCAAATCTTTCTTGGAACACAAATGGTTTGTGCGCAATGCCATAACCACCCTTTTGATAAGTGGACCCAAATGGAATACTACAAGATGGCATCCTTTACCTACGGGATTTCCACCCGTATGGGACAGGGGTTACAAAAGAAAATTGGGCAGTATTTTTATCAACAAACCAAAGGGTTATCGAAAGCAGAAAAGAAAAAGTTAGGGAATTCTCAAAAAGCACAGGTGCTCAGAAAGGCGATTCAAGAAATGGTACAGCCCCTTCGATATGGAGCCACTCATACTGGCCGAAAACTCAATTTGCCCCATGATTATCAATACGAGGATGCAAAACCCAAAACAGTGGTGAATTCCGAACCTATTTTTGCACCAGACTCCCTGAATAAAGAAATAGAAAATCCTGTTAATGCGTATGGCCAATGGATCATCTCAACCAATAATCCACGCTTCACTAAAGTAATTTCCAATAGAATGTGGAAGAAAGTATTTGGCCGTGGAATCATAGAACCTGTGGACGATTTACGTGACGATTCAGAATCTTCCATTCCTGAATTATTAACTCACTTAGAATCGCTCATGGTTCGTGTGAAGTATGACCTTAAAGAATTTCAAAAGATCCTGCACAATGTGGAAGCCTTTGAAAGAGAGGCTACGGGTCGTGAACTTACCAATGTCGAAAAATATTATTTTGAAGCACCTATCCTTAAGCGCATGAGTGCTGAGCAACTGTGGGATTCGATTGTTGCCCTTTCCATTCCCGAGGTTGATGAGAGAAAAGCGGATTCCTCAAAAGTTGAACTTCGACTCAAAAACTTTGCGAATTATCAAAAGCAGGTTGACGACTTGAGCGAGAAAAAATTCGTTCAACTCGCCAAAAAAGGTGCTAAAGAGAATGCCCGAATCAATAATAACATGAATGAGATTCAGCTTAAAATTCGAGAAGCACAGGAAGCAGATGATAGACAAGCTGTATCAATGCTAAGACGGGAATATGGAAAAAAACGAAACGAACAAAAGTCCCTTTTTGCAGGTTTGGTAATGGGTTCCGAATTTGATGTCCAATCTCTTTATCGTGGTGGCAAAAGTAAAACTTCTTCCGATCCTAGATGGAAGGGATATTCCGGAAATTTAATGCGGGCTTCAGAAATTGAAACTCCTGCCCCCCCCGGCCATTTCCTTCGAGAATTCGGCCAATCAGATCGTGAGGTCATTGAAAATGCGTCAAGTGAATCATCCGTGCCCCAAGCACTCACTCTCCTCAACGGGGTTTTTTACAAAGCCCTATTTGATCCTAAGTCTCCCCTTTCCAAAAATCTTCTCCAAGCCGAATCCTCAGAGGAAAAAATTAAGGTGCTCTTTCTTTCCATCTTAAATCGAAATCCTTCAGCCCAAGAACTTACCCAATCCCTTGCCATGGTGACAAGTTCTCCGAAGGTTCCCTATCAGATACCACTCCCCAAAAAAGTAAGTCCTGAAAAAAAGAAGAAGTACTTGAATTCGATCGAAGGTAAAAAACAAAAGCTTTCCTACTATAACGATCGTGATTTTCGTGGGATTGCCTGGTCATTAATTAACACAAGGCAATTTTCCTTCATTCAATAAAATACTCAACTCAGCAAAATCATGAGCACCACAATTAAAAAATCAGACGAATTGGAACGTAGACGCTTTATGAGCTTAGCTGCAAAAGGTCTTCTGGGAGTAAGTATTTTACCTTGGGCAAACTCACTATCGCTTCAGGGGGCCGGTCTAGGATTAAACCGTCCACTCAATCACGCCCCCAAAGCAAAAAATGTCATTTACCTATACATGTCAGGTGGAATGACCCATCTTGACACCTTCGACCCTAAGCCCGGTACCGAAACTGGAGGCCCGACACAATCAATTAAAACACAGGCAGAAGGCATCCAACTTGCGGAAAACCTTCCCCTGCTTGCCAACCATGCGAAAAAAATTGCTGTAGTTCGAGGAATGAGTTCTACAAAAGGGGCTCACGAACAGGGCAACTATTTTATGCATACTAGTTATGCACAACGAGCGACAATTAAACATCCTACCATGGGTTCCTGGATGACCAAGCTTGATGGTCGCTTTAACCCTACCCTTCCAGGTGCTGTGGTCGTAAACGGAGGAAGCCGGCACCCGCTTTCTGGATTTCTTCCCTCCTCTCATCAACCACTTGCTATCGGAGACCCAGAAGCCGGGCTGCGAAACAGTAAAATGCATCCGGGACTAACTAATAATACTTTTGAAAAACGACTCGATTTTTCTCAAAAACTAGATGAGGCATTCGTGAAGAAGTATAGTTCTGCAAAAGTAAATTCCTATGCGGATATGTACGATGACGCCATTCGTTTAATGAAGAGCGGTGATCTCTCGGCATTTGATCTTAGTAAAGAAACAGCACAGGCAAGAGAATCCTATGGGGAAGATAGATTTGGGCAGGGCGTATTGCTTGCCCGGCGCCTTGTTGAACGACAAGTTAGATTTGTAGAAGTTCAACTTGGAGGATGGGATACGCATCAAAATAACTTTTCCCGAGTTCCTGAACAGAGTGCGATTTTAGACCAGGCACTTTCTGCCTTGTTAGCTGATTTAGAACAAAGAGGAATGCTCGAAGAAACTTTGGTTGTACTCGCAACTGAATTTGGACGCACTCCAAACATTAATGTTAATGATGGCCGCGATCATTACCCCAAGGCTTTTTCATGCATGCTGGCAGGAGGAGGGATTAAAGGTGGTCAAGTCTGGGGCAAAACCGATAAGGAGGGGAGAGAAGTAATTGAACAAAAGGTCGAGATTCCTGATTTTAATGCAACCATTGCATTCGCACTTGGCCTCCCTCTGGACGAAATTGTCTATTCTCCGACTCGCCGTCCATTTACCTTATCTGATAAAGGACAGCCCATTACCCAATTAATTTAATTTCGTAACTACTTTCGGTTTTTCGGCCGTTGATACATCTGAAAGATTGAATGTTTTTTATTTCACTCTTTACCATCGGGACGATTTGAGATGATATATCGATCTTTATACTTAATTACCATTAACTCTAAATCCAATAAATTATGAAGAAGTATTTCGCGTTGCTCGTGTTCCTGCTTCCCTTTGTTATGTCAGCAGCAAAAACAGAAAAATTAGATCCTGAAAACACCTTAACCATTGAACTTAAGGATGGAAAAGTGGTCATTGAATTGTTTAAAGACGATGCCCCAAATCATGTTGAAAGAATCAAGAAACTAGCAAGCGATGGCAAGTATGACGGCGTTGTCTTTCATCGGGTAATTGAAGGTTTTATGGCCCAAACGGGAGATGTGGAGCATGGTAATTCAAAAAATTATAAAGCTAGTCGAGTGGGAACCGGGGGTTCTGATCTACCTGATTTAAAAGAGGAATTTAACGAACGGGAACATGTGAAAGGAACTTGCTCGATGGCAAGATCATCAAGTCCGAACAGTGCAAATAGCCAGTTCTTTATTTGTTTCGATAATTCTTCCTTTCTCGACGGGCAGTATACCGTTTGGGGACAAGTAGTGGAAGGGATTGAATTTGTAGATAATATCAAACTTGGTTCCAGTTCTGACAATGGTTCTGTGGATGATCCCGATGTAATGATTAAAGTCACAGTTGGATCTGCCAAAAAAGCAAAGAAGAAAGCTTCCCCCAAGAAGAAGAAAGAAAAATAGTATTGCTTAGTCCCTTTTACAGGGATGGACCAATAATATTCTCGCAGTCCAAGTGGTAGAGTCCCACGAAAAATTCTTCATCCCATCGTTCCTCCACCGTTAGGTTGCCATTGACCCGTATGATTTGGTCCATCAATACCTCTACGCCATCGGAGGAACTCACTACTACCCATCCATTTGCCTCTGGGCTTTTACCAAAACAACAACTCATTTGATCTGGCAAAAGAAGAAATTCTTTCACCATGTTGTTTTCGTCCACTACCGTGGGAAGCATAAAGCCTTCGACTGCTACCGTTTTGCCAGATTTCTCCCTGAGATTTTTAGGAACCCTTTGTGAGTAAGAGGCAAAGTCGAAATCTTTCCCGTCGCGCTCCCAATTCACATCATAAGTAAAGCCAGAGATATCACGAAAGGCCAAGGGTTCAAATATACTATTTTCATCTATTGGTGGCAAGTGATTGGCAATTGATTCGTTTGCATCTTCTGGCCTATTGGGCTGTGCTACTCCATTAAGAATAATTCCTTCCTCAATCGATTCCTCCAATCGCTCCACAGGGACCAATGGTTCAGGTTGAGAATCTAAACGAGAAAAATTGGATTCGTTACTATCAAGTTCAACAGTTAAAATGGATTCAACGATAATGGGTTCCCCAACTGGAATGATGGTTTGAGTCGCGTCTTCTTCCTCCTCTTTTCCGCAGGAGAAAAGAAAAATAGATATTAGGAATAAATAAATTTTTGGTGGCATCACACTTTCAAGTTAGCTGAGTGGTAATTTCTCGCAAGTTCTTATGATTCAAACCTCTCGATAAATAATCTGAAAGAGTACTAACTGGAGGGACGAAGATTCTTACTGATATCGACCCGATATGCCATCCAGGCAGGTGGTATTCCACTAATCAATCCAAGGAGAACGATTACCAAAAATACATATACAAAAGTAAGATCAAAAGAGAATGGATCTAATAAAACACCCGTTTGATCACGGATGAAGTGCGACGCGACTCCACTCATTATCAAATAAACCAGAAAGGAACCTAAAGCCCCAACCAAAGAAATGAGTAAGGACTGCCCAAGGACCACATTCGTAATAAAATACCGACTCGCTCCCAGGGAGCGGAGAATCGCAAATTCTCGCTTCCTTTCGTTCATTGAATTTCGTAATACTGATAAAATAATTAAACAAGCCACACTACCAACAAGATAGGCGATCCATTCCAGTACTTTTTCGAACCAAGTTAGACGATCAAAAAATTCTGCAAGAGTTGCCGCAATCGGCCATGCAAATGTGGCTTGATTTCCCTGCTTGTTATACTTCATCTCCAAGGCAAAACCAGCAGCTCCCCGCAATTTAACCAATACCGCACTGACTGAAGTGGAATACTCACTTGCATGACCCTCCATGAACTGAATTCCTTTAATAGGAACCCAAATTACCTTATCTGCAGGAGTTCCAGTTGCACTTAATATCCCCACGATCACATACACTTCGTCATGCTTACTTTCTTCCCGAAAAGTTAATCCGTGGTATGGTTGAAAGCGATCGCCCACCTTGAGCCCTAATTTATTGGCTACAAAATTTCCGACAAGTGCTTCTTTCGCATTACTGGAAAAGAGCCTTCCGCCTTTCTCAATCTGGTACTTGACGCCCTTCTTCCATTCGTGCTCATCAAATAAAGAAGGTTCCGTTCCCACGAGTCGATAACCCATAAAGTTATCACCTACGGCCAATGGGTACGCTTCTTTCACTCCCGGTGTATTTTTAATAATTTCGTATTGCTCCCATTCAAGATTTCCCGGAGAGGCTTCCAGATGAAAAATGGCATTAAGAATGAGTTGAAGTTTGGATCCACGGGCTCCCAACACTGCATCAAACCCGCTAGATGAAAGTGTAAATGCATTTTGAGCACCCTCTTTTATTTTCCACGTCCCTAAAAATAATCCTCCCGACATCGCAATCGCAAGAGATGCCACCAAAGAAGAAAATGCATATTGCCTCACTCCCCTTGTGCAAAGTGCGAAAAGAGCTTGTATACTGCTCATACTTCCCCCTTCACACAATTAGACTTACTTACTTCTTCCCAATTTTCTTGCCGGTCAAAATTTTGAATTACTTTTTCATCATGGCTTACCAAAAATAAAGTAGTTTTCGACTCCCTGCATAATTCGCATAAAAGCTCCATCGATTTTGCCGCATTCACGGGATCCAGGTTCCCTGTTGGTTCATCGGCCAACACTAATTTGGGCTGGTTAATAAGTGCTCGTGCCAAAGCTACCCTTTGTTGCTGGCCAATCGATAATTGGTGAGGGTAATAGTTTATTCTTTTACCCAGTCCTACCCTATCCAGCAATTCATAGGGGTCACTTTGATTGGAATGATCTGCGAAAGACATAGTAAGTTGCAGGTTTTCCAAACAAGTAAACCCTTGAAGCAGGTTAAAGGATTGAAAGACATAACCAATTAATCTAGCCCGGAGTAAATCACGGCTAGAATCTGTCATTTGAGAAACATTCTTTCCGTTTATTTGAATTTGACCTCGGTCCGGAGAAAGAATTCCGGCAATAAGGTGCAAAAATGTGGTTTTCCCGGATCCACTTTCTCCCCTCATTCCGCAAAATTCTGCTTCATTAAGAGTGAAATTTTCAACATCCACCACGCACAAGGAATCTCCCTCTGGTGCGAGAAAGGATTTCCTTAACTGCTCAATCTTTAATAGACTCATTGTGCAATCTATCTCAACAAACCAATCCTATAAGGCAAGCAGTATGCTATCGGTAAGCCAATTTTCCAAATTTGAAACCGATATTAAATTCGATTATATTACATTGTTCAGGGCTTGAACAATATTTAATGAGTCATTTCCAATCCGCTCCATTTCATTCAAGATATCGACATAGATCATCTCCGCCTTTAAATTTTCCTTATCTTGCATTCTTTTAACTGCATTCTTCCGTAAGGATTTTCGGGAAGCATCAATTCGGTCTTCAATCTCTTCTGCCTTTTGAATTTCCGGGATACTACCATCCTTTAAATGGGTCTGGTATAATTCCATGAAATCAAGGATTTGCTCCGAAAATACTTTGATTTCGCGCAAAGTTTCTTGAGGAAGAACACGATTTTTTCGGTACTTACGGTGTGCTAGTTGAACGAGACGATGACAACAGTCACCAATATCCTCAAGTTCGCCAGTTACCCTTAACAGAGAGGCTACGCGGAGGGCACGCTCACCTGCTAGGCTTTCAGTTGTACAGTAAATTAGGCTCTGGGTAACATCAAACGCGAGCTCATCACATTTATTTTCAAGTTCTTTCAATTCCTTTATGAGATCGCTTTTGTCGATGTCAGGACTTTCAAATACTTCCACAAAACCTTCAAACATGTATCGGGAAATTGCGGCCAAGCGATCTATTTCTGCTTCAACAAGTGCAAGGTTGAGCTCCCCTGTTTTGGGGAGAACCCCCGATCCCTCATAGTGAAGTGACGCCAAACTACCCGGCTTGGGTGCCTTACCATCATGAGTTTTTGGTTTAACAAGCCGTTCCGCTAATCGACTCAATTGAGGAGCAAAACCAATCAATAATGCGATATTAGCCAAGTTGAAGAGCGTATGAAAAAGTGATAGATGCAAAGGAATATTTCTATCAACAATTGCTTTCTTTGCCTTGGCGAGGTCATCTTCTGTTGGGGCACCTTCGAATTCATTATCTGATAGATATGCAGTCGCGTCTGCTTGCGTAACATCATCGATATAGATGGCTCCGGGCATGACTTCGTCTAACATTCCTATAAAAGGATAAAAAAGAAGAAGCATCCAGCAGACTCCTACTATATTGAAAATAAAATGGGCCCGAGCAGCTCTTTTTGCGTTAATGTTGGCTCCCAGGGAAGCAAGCCAAGCAGTAACGGTGGTACCAATGTTCTCTCCAAGAACAATGGCCGCCGCGATCTCGAAATTGATCCAACCGTTAATCGCCACAATGATGGTAATTCCCATGGCAGCTGATGAGGACTGAACCAAAATGGTAAGGAAGACCCCGATGATGAGGAAAATAATTACTGAGCCAAATCCATAACTGTTGAGTTGTTGGATAAAGTCCTGAATGTCCTGAACAAGCAATTGATCTCCAGGATCTGCACTTTTAAGCAAACTTTTAACATCCGGTACCGCATTTTTCAACTCGCTGAGTCCAAAAAATAATAAGCCAAACCCAACGAGGAATTCACCGGTATGTTTAAATTTTGGCTTACTCATAAACACCAAAGGCAAACCAATACCAATGATAGGAAGTGCAATTTTGGATAAACTAAACTTTCCAATTGTAGCAATAATCCAACCTGTAAGTGTGGTACCAAGGTTTGCCCCCATGATAACTCCGATAGATTCCGTCAAAGTAAGAAGCTGAGCGTTTACAAAACTCACCACCATTACGGTAGTAGCCGAGGAAGACTGGACAAGGCAAGTGACCAAAAGCCCAGTGCCCAATCCGAAAAATCGGTTTTGAGTCATAGTCGCCATTATCCTTCTCATCCCTTCTCCAGCTACTTTTTGAATACCTTCGCTCATCACCCGCATTCCAAAAAGAAAAATACCTAGGCCTCCAAGGATGTATAAGAAGCCTACAATAAATTCCCACGTTGTTACATTAGCCATAATAAATTTTTATTTAGTGTTTAAATTTTAATGATTCCCTGTTTACCAGCTAATACGAAATGCAGTGGTGAATCCCCAACCTTCATATTCTTTTGTGCCAGCTTGTTCGAGCTCGGTGTATTGCAGACCATTTTGCCATTTCAGTTTGTGACCATAAAAAAAGTGATTCAACCCGAAAAAATACTCGGTCAAGTCATCTCCACGGTATGCACCACGATCTAGTCTATCTTCCCATCGACTTGCTCTTAATTGATCGTCTCCTGAGCTTTCAAGGTGCGTGTAACAGAAAATAACCTGAGTCTTGTCAGTGATATCATAAAAAGGCATTAACTGAATACCCCAGACATCACCTTCTTTTCTGTCCGCAAAGCTCAGGTCAGTCCAAAAGTACCAAGCATTATTTTCCCATTTAGTTACAAACGAATAGGCTCCATTCCAATCATTAAAGTCTTCTACTTCGTCATTTCCATCGTCTTCTTGGAACATAAAGTCTAAGCGGAAGTAAGATTTTTCTAGATTAAATTTATCAGCATAGTCTCTGCCTAGGGATAAGATCCCGAATTGACCGTATTTGAAAGCTCCATCAAATTCTGGTTTGTTATCGCTTGAATACAATCCGGCAAAATAATCAATTTCCTTGTTGGAACCTGATAAGGAAAGACCAGGAAAATACTCCTGCCCAAACCAAATATTTCCGGCAATTTTGCTCCTTTCAAGCGTGTGTAATTTTTTAGACGATGTCGAACCGTCCAATGTAAAAGGAGCTGATTGTTTCCCTACTTTAAATTTTATCCCATTGTCCGTGGACCATGAAAAATAACTATCAGTTAGGTCGTTGTATAGAGGCCTTCCTTCGTTCTCCAAGCCAAGGTCTGCCTCCGAGTGCAGCGTTATGTCTCCCCAAAATGTTGCTTTAAAACCGAATCGAAACCTTCTCCAATCATAATCATCATGATCAAGTGCTGGAGATATTTCATTTTCAAAACTATGATATTCACCCTGAAGCCTTCCCGTGAGCCAAAACTTACTGATCCATGAATTCTCTTCATTTTCATAGAGCACAACTTTGTCCCAGATTTTATCATAAGTAGATTGTTCATTTTCTTGGGCCTGCAGGCAATAAGCACTAATAAGTAAAATCGCAACAGAGCTAAGGGGAGGTAGGGCTTTTTGAAGAAAGGATAGGTGACTTAAAGAAATCATGTTTTCTTTTTTATCATCTTTATCTTACATAATTGGGTCATGATTGTTACAATTATGTTACAATTATAAATGTAGACTTTTAAAATACTACCTTTGGTATATCCTTTTGTATTGATCTACAGGGATTTGGGAATCTTGAAAGAAAAAACTGTACCGCTGTCGACCTTGCTTCTAACAGAAATTTCGCCACCATGTGCGTCGACAATTTCTCGTGCAATACTCAAACCAAGTCCGGTTCCGCCTCTATTTCGCGATCTTCCTTTATCAACACGATAAAAACGCTCAAAAAGCATCTCTTGGTCTTCCTGCTCAATTCCTTTGCCATCATCTTCCACTTCGCTGGTGATGGAATTATCCTCCAAGTTTTCACTAATTCGAATCGATATCTGGGATAGTCCTCCCGCATGTATGATTGCATTGTCAATTAGGTTTTCAAATACACTGACTAATTTTTGCGGGTCGGCAAGAATTCTAACCGGGGCTGCAGGACAAAGTAAGATCAGTTTTGGAAGAGAAGATTCTTTTCTCTGCAGAAATTCTTCTTCGATCTCTCTGACAAGTTCACAAAGATCGAGTGGTTCCTTGGATAATGTAGTTTTGGGCTTCTCCAATTTAGCGAGGACAAGTAGATCCTCGACAAGAGAATTGAGCCGCTCTGCATTTTTTTGAATTTTGGATAAAAAACTTTTACGCTTGTTTTCGCTGAGGATTTCATAATCTTCCTGAAGAGAGTCAGCGAACCCCTTAATAATCGATACCGGGGTACGTAATTCATGCGAAACATTGGCAACAAAATCTCTTCGGGTTTGCTCGTCCTGGTCTTTCGCCTCTCTTTTCTGAGGTTTATTCTCAGGCCACATTTTTTTGCTATTAGATGTGAAATTCTTAATCGACGCATATATACCAAAAAGAAATCCTGTAATTAGTAAAACGCATAACCAAGGAGGAAGGTGCATAAATTAATTCAAATCTTCTACTAGCCGATAACCGACTCCTCGAATTGTTTCAATTTCAATTCCTGCATTCTGAATTTTCTTTCGTACCCTTCGAATATGTACATCAACTGTTCTGGTCTCAACATCTGCATCAAATTTCCAAACGCCCAAAAGCAGATTATCACGAGTCTGGACACGTCCCCTCCTTTTAAGAAAATAATGTAAAAGTTTAAACTCAGTGAGCGTGAAATCCACTTTGTTTCCAGAAATTGAAATACTATGATCCTCCTCATCCAGAAGAAGGTTTCCAAACATAATTCGGCCTTGATCGTCATCCACTTGCTCGGCTGTTCTTTTTAAAATTGAACGAATGCGAAGAACAAGCTCTTGTGAATCAAACGGTTTTCCAAGATAATCGTCAGCTCCTTGCTCCAAACCTTTTATTCTATGCTCTACATCTGTTTTCGCGGTCAGCATAATTACGGGAGTCTTTTGAAGCAAATTGTCAGCACGTATCATCCGCAAAAGCTGAAATCCATTTAAGTCAGGCATCATGACATCCAAAATAATAAGGTCAGGATTGAAATCGCGAGCATTCCCAAGCGCTTCGTACGGATTATTAGAAAATTTTACTTTGAAACCTTCTTTACCAAGTTGGTAATGCAAAAGATCAGTTAAATCTTGTTCGTCATCGACAACAAAAATACGAATTCGGGAGCTCATGAATGAGATGCCTATATCATTCAGCACCCCGAAAATAGCAAGTTTGATTTCCTCTCCCGCTTTTTAAAGCATAAACTAATTCAATAATGAATTATTTTAGGTCCCTCCTCAATGCAGCTTTTTTATATTCAGGTGCATGCCTTACATCCCGACTTGTAGCCATAAAGAAAATTTCCTTGGATATATTTACCGCATGGTCACAAACGCGTTCCAGGGATTTAGAAATAAATAAGACTTCAAAAACCGATGAAGCCACAGTGGGATCTTTTTCTACCAAAGTTTGACAAAACTTATTGTTATCTTTGTGAAGTTGATCAACTTCCAAATCTGTTGTCCAAATGGACTTTGCCTTATCTTCATCAAATTCAACAAATATTGAAAGTGCATCTCGAATCATATCATGAGCAATGTTAGCCATTTGTGGAATCCCATGAAATTCGTGCATTGTAGTTTTACAGGAGCGTTTAGCAATTGCTTTGGCTTCATCACCTATGCGCTCAATCTCATGGCTTATTTTCATAGTTGCTACAAGAAGCCTGAGATCGGCAGCAACTGGCGCATGGGTCGACAAGTATGTAGTTACGGATCCACTAAGTTCATTTTCTAAATCATCAATTTCTTCATCTTTTGCCCGTACAGCTTTTGCTAGAACAGAATCTCCCTCAACCAAAGCCTGAACCGCTCCCTTCACCGATTCATTTGCAAGCTGACCCATGAGAAGGAGCTTTGATTTTACATTTTCAAGATTATGTTCGAAAAAAGTTGTCATGATCAAATGAGTTTAAATTTTTTGTAATAATTTTATCCAAATTTTCCAGATATGTAATCTTCAGTCTGTTGTTTATTCGGATTAAGAAAAATTTTCTTTGTTTGATCGCATTCAATCAATTTACCTAGGTAGAAAAACGCTGTGCGGTCAGATATTCTACCAGCTTGCTGCATGTTGTGAGTGACTACCACGATGGTATATTCTTCCTTAAGTCCAAGTATGAGTTCCTCTACCCGACCTGTTGCGACTGGATCAAGGGCTGAACAAGGCTCATCCATTAAGATTATTTCTGGCTCCACTGCTAAAGTTCGTGCAATACAGAGACGCTGTTGTTGTCCGCCTGATAAGCCATAGGCATTCTCATTCAATCTATCCTTTACTTCATCCCAAAGTGCAGATTTTCTTAAAGACTCCTCAACTTTTTCATCAATGACGCGCTTGGATTTAATACCCTGAATCTGCAACCCATAAGCAACATTTTGATAGATTGATTTTGGGAAAGGATTAGATTTTTGAAATACCATCCCAACTTTTTTTCTTAACTCGATCACATCGACAGATTTATCATGCAAATCAATTCCCTGAATTTCAATCGTTCCGTTCCCAATACGAGCACCATCGACTAGATCATTCATTCGGTTAAGACAGCGCAAGAGAGTACTTTTACCGCACCCAGAAGGACCGATGAAGGCCATAATCTCTTTAGGGAAAATATCTAAATCAACATTATGTAGAACTTGGTTTTCGCCGTATAGAAAATCCAAGTCACGAATACGAATAGATGGCTCATTGTCCAAAACAGTCGAGTCAATTGATGTGTTTGGGGAAGTGTCGGTTACATTGTGCATGATTTATAAAAAATTTAAATTACCATCGATATTTTTTTCGGAGTCTGTTGCGTAATAACATAGATAAACTAGCCACTCCTATAACGAGGAATAGGAATACAAACGCAGTACCATACTGCATATCAGAAGTATATTCATTTTGAGGAATTTTTGCACTGACAACATAGATATGATAAGGAAGAGCCATAACTCCCTGAAAAAAGAAATCGGTCCAATGTTCTAAACCCTCCCAAGGTAGTTCAGAGCGTTTAGCGTAGGCAGCAGTAAACATTATCGGAGCAGTTTCCCCCGCCGCTCGTGCCACCCCTAAGATAGATGAAGTAAGAATCCCTGGCATTGCAAATGGAAGTACGCTCGTTTTAATCATAATCCATTTAGTTGCACCCAAGGCCAAAGATCCTTCACGAAAACCCTGCGGAATAGAACGTAAGGATTCCTCACTAGCGGTTATTACAATTGGTAAAACCATAAATGCCAATGTAAACCAACCTGCCAACAAGGATACATTCCAATCTAGGAAAATCACGAACAGTCCGAACCCGAATAGTCCATATATAATAGAGGGCACACCCGCCAAATTTAATATAGCTAGACGAATTAACGAAAGAAATTTTCCGGGTTTTCCATATTCAGCCAGAAAAATTGCACAAAATACACCTAAAATTATCGCAATAGTCATCGCACCTAAAACCAATAACAATGTACCAATAATTGCTGGAAAAATGCCGCCACCAGAATAAGCATAATCACGCGAAGGTAAAGAAACCGACATTGCCTGCTTGAATGGAATGATTAACTCTTTTATGGAATTCCAATTTTTAGTTTCAATATCTAAAAATGCACGACGGATCGTTTCATAAGCAACCAAGGCTTCAGCAAAGCGTCCGAATTCCTTTGGCCCCCTTAAAAGAGTAAAATCTTCATAGGTTAATGACACTTCATTTCCAAAATCCTTAATTGCCTGGTTGTAAGTCTCAGGAATTTTCATGAGAAAAGCATTATATGCCTTTTCAATTTCCTTAAGCGTATTAAGGCTTGGTTCTTCAATATTAGAATATTGCTGAGCACGAAAAAGAATTATTTTTGTTTCAACCAATGGTAACCTGCTTCTCTCTTTCTCAAAATGACCGAGGATAAATTCGCTAACCAGACCTGGAATCTCTTGTGGTTCAACCTCAAAGTCCCGTGCAGAAGCATTAATGTCTGTCAACAAATCACTCCAAAAGGCAAATTTGTTAGATATGTTATCACGCTCTTTTTTCAAAAATTCTGCATTAGTAAACTGCAAACTTTTTTCTGTCCATTCCTTTTGCAGTTCAATCATTTCATTATCTAAATCTGATAGATTCGAGGTAAATCCTGGGCTTTTCGCAAAAAGATTCCATTTTGCAAGAATTTTTTCGTCTTTTAATTTGTAATAATTACTGGAACTTAATTTGATTTCCTCATCACCTTCACCAATTACATGAAGAGTTTGAGGGTGTTCAGTAAGAAATTCCCAATTTATCAATCCATCGCCCTCAAATATCTTATTCGCTCCCTTTGACAAAATATCCCAAAACAAAAAGGCTGCACAGAACAAAACGAAGTAAGTCATCCCCCTGAACAACCCAAACATCAAGTTTTCCTGTACTTTTTCTCGAGATAATTTGGGACTGAAAGGATTTACTTCCTTATTTTTATGATCACTCATAAGTTCAGTAACTTGTTTTGTATCGACCAGCAATAGCCTGTGATAAAAAGTTAACCAATAAAGCGATCAAAAATAAAGCTATGCCGACCATAAAAAGTGCCCGGTAATGAATACTGCCGAATTCCACTTCGCCCATTTCTTGAGCAATAATACCTGTCATCGTATGGACAGGTTGTGCAAACACCCCAAATCCAGTAGTAAAATCAGGTATTGCGATCCTGTTACCTGCGCATAATAGAACAACCATTGTCTCCCCTATTACCCTTCCAAATCCAAGCAAAACTGCTGAAATTATGCCGGTAATTGCAGAAGGGAAAATAACTCGTGCACAAGTTTGCCAACGAGTTGCTCCCAACGACAAAGACGCATCGCGCAATGCTCTAGGCACATTATTCAAGGCATCTTCTGCAAGCGTAAATACAGTTGGCACTGTCATTAATGCAAGAAGAAATCCAGCGGTAAGAGAATTTAAGCGCTCATCAGCAATTAAACTTACCATGCCGCCCAATACAGCAATTCCAAAAAAACCAATTAATACTGAAGGAATAGCAGAGATAAATTCTATACATGGTTTAATTACAGATTGTTCTCGAACCGAAGCTACTTGGTTAACATAGATTGCTGAACCCACTCCAAATGGAATAGCCAGTGACAGAGCAATCATACTCACAAGCAAGGATCCAGAAAATAGAGGCAGAATACCAAACCAATCATGACGAGCACTGTTGGTGACCCAATCTTTACCGAAAAGAAAACCAGTAAAAGCCCGACTCAATGGATAAGGCTTTTGAGGATCCCATGCACTCAAACGCTCTTTGTAAAGTGAAGTTTTGTCTAAATATTCATCTAATGCTTTGCTAGCATTAGCAAAGTCTTTTCTTGATTCTGGAAGAATAAAAGAAGGCTTAAATTCTGTAAATATTGAAGAAAACTCGTTCTTTTGCTTTTCCAAGACAGCAGGATATTCGTTGAGCGAGGATTTTTTTATAAACTGAGTTAGGTTATTAATTTCACCCTCCTTTGCTGTTCCTGCTTCCGTCCCAACAAATGGATTTATACGTTTTGCTAAATCTTCACGATTATTACGTATGAAATAATTTTGCCACCTTGCTAGCTCTTTATGCGTGAATGACTTTCTGTTACTAAGTTGATCGATAGTTTCCGGAAAATCTTCTTCTGCTAATGAATCATTAATTGCCTCTCTTTTAATCTCCAGTAGATCACTTTGCGTTAATAAAAATAATTTTGTCTCTGCAGCCCATTTAACTACTTGTTTCTCATAATTTAATAGATGTTCTTTGGTATTCTGAAATTTTCTACTTAATGCTAAAAGGGCTTTTGTTCCGTCATTATTGTTTGTCTCATTCAGTCCGCCACCATTAAGAGATTCCAATGCTTCGGTTTCCTTAGAAAGAATATTTTCCAAATACCGGTAAAGAATAGTTAAATCGTCATGCTGTGCTGTAATAACTGAGGCATATTCCATACCTGACTTTCGGTATCTCTCTAATTCATGTCGGTACTGACCAAAAAATTCAATTCCCTCCTTGAAAAGAAAAAGTGTTATCAATCCAAGAATAATTATCGATGTAACTGCATTACTAGCAAAAAAAACTCTGATTAAACGGTCTTTCTTAAAGGAAGAGATCATGAAGGATATGAAATTATTAGTGACTTACGAAAGAGCATTTAATGCCAAATTTTTTGCGGGAAATTTGAATAAGTAAAGTAAGCTCATTTATATTTGAATATCATATCAAAAAGCTTTGATCATTATGTTAAAGAATTGCGCCAATTATGTAACAAGTAACAAAGGTCGTCTAAACTTTAGCTATTCTTGGTAATTCGAAAGAAAAAATAGTTCCCTCTCCAAGTTTGCTTTTCACGCGAACATTACCACCATGTGCTTCAATTATTCTTTTCACTATACTCAGACCAAGCCCAGTTCCGCCTTTTTCTCGGGATCTTCCTTTATCCACCACATAAAAGCGTTCAAAAATTCTATCTAAATCATTGGCAGGAATTCCGTTTCCATCATCATATACCGAACAGGTTATAAAATTTCTATCATCAGACAGTTGAGTTGATATCTTAACCGCAGAAAAATTACCCGCATACTTAAATGCATTATCAATCAAGTTGCCGATAGCCATGGCAATTTTAATAGCGTCAAATGGAAATGCCTCTCTTTCTTCCTCTAATGAAAACACAAGCTTTTCGGAATCAACATATGGTTTATCTTGTAAATATAAATCAATTCCTCGAATGACATCACTAAGTTTATTATTGGTCGGATTAATTGCCTGTTCACTACCCTCTAATTCAGAAATACTTAAAAGGTCATCAACTAATGCTTTTAACCTCAATGCATTTTTATGAATCTTACTTATAAAGGATCTAGATTGATTATGAGAAATTTCAGGCTCTTCAATCAATGTTTCTGAAAATCCTTTTATCATTGTAACAGGGGTCCGTAATTCATGTGAAGCATTTGCCACAAAATCCTTCCTCAATCGTTCGGTCCGTTTAATTTCTGTTATATCCCTCAATAGTAATAGATATACTTCATTTTGAGAGGACCTGACTGGAGAAAGAAGGCCACATGTAATTTCATATACTGTTATCTTACCTCTTCTTTCATAACTAAACTCAGCCTTACTAGGCTTTTTCCCCCTACTTAGTTTGTCTAATAATTCCAAAACTTCAAAAGCATCAATAAATGCTTCAATCCTTCTTCCTTTCATTGGTCCATCAGGCGAAAAATTTTGTAAAGCCACGGAATTCGAAAAAGTTACCAAATGGTTGCCGTCTAGAATCATCGCCCCGTCAAGCATTCCACCCAAGATCTCATTAAATGTATGAGTCCTGCGATTGCTTTCTTCCACCAGCCTTTCCATTTTCTCTGCGTTTTCTTCTAAAATATTTTGGCATAACCTCAGCGGAAAGTTATCCCCTAGCAGAAAAGGTTTTTCTAAAATCAATGAATTCCCCTCTTTTATAGAACCAAGAACTTGACGAATTATACGATTCGTATGTTTAACCTGTAACCCAAAATAGCCAGCTACAAGAGTTAAGATTAAAATTAAAAGCCAAAGCATTGAAGAATGTAATCGAATTAATTCCTGTAGTTTATTATTCGACAATCAATTTGTATCCAACACCACGCACAGTCTTAATCATATCCCCCTTTTCTCCAAGTTTTCCGCGCAGGCGACCAACATGATTATCAACCGTTCGGGTTTCAATATCTGTGTCGTAATTCCACACATTAACTAGCAAATTTTCGCGACTCTGAACCCGCCCAATTCGCTCCATCATAAGATGGAGCAATCGAAACTCGGTATGAGTCAAATCAACCAGCTTGTCTTCAATAAAAACCTCATGGCTTTCAGGGTCCAAAATAATTCCACCACCCCTTAATTTGCCTGCAAGAGTAAGCTTTTTTTTCAAGGTCCGTGAGAGGATTGCCTTACTTCTTGCTATAAGTTCCCGGTTATCAAAAGGCTTAGTTAAATAATCATCAGCACCTCTTTCGAATCCTTTTATTCTTTCATCCGCATCACTTCTAGCTGTTAAAAATAAAATTGGCACATCCTTGAGTTGAGAGTCGACTTTAAACATACTACAAAGGTGCAAACCGTCCAACTCAGGCATCATGACATCAAGAATAATTAAGTCAGGTTGAAGATCACGTGCATAACCGATTGCTTCCAAAGGATTCGAAAGGGAGCTGGTTTCAAATCCTTCCTTTTGTAATTGGAATTCGATTAGTTCGCAAATATCTGGCTCATCATCAATAATAAGGACTGATTGCTTAGCGGGTATAAAAGTAGATGAATCATTCATATAATTGCTGAGGGTTTGGATTAAGAAAACAATCATAGACTTAAATTGTAACATTTCTGCGCCAACCATCGAAAATTCTTGTTATAAAATCAGTTTGCTGAATTTTGCAGATTTGTTGCATTTCGAGTGATAAAATTACAATCAAAAGTGCTAAGTTTACCTATGTTCTTTCATAGAACTTTGTTTGTTACAGTTTAAATGTTTAATAAAAACTGCAACCTAAGATAGGTTGCAGTTTTTTTTGGGTAATAAAGAAACTTTAAACCGTTACTCTAAGCAAATTTTCATTAACTGGTTCCGTTAAACCATTTGCTAAAAAGATAGAGTTAATTTTTGTTACTGCTTGTTTTGCACGTAGTTGTTTTAAAAATTCCCTATAATACAGAACTTCTAATTGGCCGTCTTTATTTTCAATAATACAGGAGTTTGTTTCTACCCAGTCCCCACTATTTAAATAACGGATTTCTCCAATTATCCGGTCTGAAGGAACATGTATGTGACCACAGATCATACCTTGGCAATGAAACCTCCTCGCCATTTCAGCTAAGCTCTCTTCGTAACGATAAACATGATTAACTGCACTTTTGACCTTCTTTTTAGCCCATGCACTTAGAGAAAAGGGCTTTTTACCCTGTAATTTTCTAAAACGATTATAAATACGATTAAACCTCATTAGATTGTCGTACCCAACGGATCCAACCTTTGCTATCCATTTATGCTTTGTAGAGAAACTGTCAAAACAGTCTCCATGAACAACAAGATATTTTCGTTCTTTTGTTCGGAAAATGAAATGCTCGCAAATTTTTATTCGATCAAAACCCAATGGAATGATGCTTTTGATAAAATCATCGTGATTTCCCCTTATATAAATCACCTTCGTTTTTGTTTTCTCGACCATCTTTAAGATTAATCGAATACATCGTGTATGCTCTTTTTTCCATCCACCAGACCTTTTTAATGCCCAACCATCTATAAAATCACCATTTAATACTAAAGTCTTGCAGCGAATGTGGGCAAGGAAGTGATTTAGTTTTTTGATACCAGTATCATTCATACCCAAATGAGTGTCTGATAAAAATACCGTTTTATATTCCAACTTTGTTTTTGATACTTTTTTCATATCATTCGACAGTTCGATACCGTTTGATGGACTTTAATAGAATTTAATCTTCCATTTAAGAAGCCTGTTAAATTTTCATAAAAGTTGGCAATAATATTTTGCCAATTAGCAATTTCCGTTGAGGCACGTGCATTTCTGCTCATTTTCGCAAGGAATAGGCCAGACCCATTCAATGCAATATTTAGGTTCTCAGTTAACGAACTAACATCTCCGAGTGGTGAAAGATATCCGTTTTTTTCGCTAGTAACATATTCTGAAGCTGCTGCGTAGTCGTAGCCAAGCACAGGTAATCCGGAACTTAATGCTTCAGTTACTACATTACCAAAAGTTTCAGTTTCACTGGGAAAAACAAATAAATCAGAAGATGCATAATGCATAGCTAAATCGAGTTTGCTCAAACAGCCAGTGAATCTGATACTAGGATATCTTTTTTCTAATTTGATGCGCTCAGGTCCATCTCCTACGATAATACCGGCTTTTACTTTTCCTTGCTGAATCATTTGATCAAATAATGAGCATGCTAACTCTAGATTTTTTTCAACAGCGGCCCTTGAAACACACAACAAGACACGATCTAGTTCACCGACATTCCATGATTTCCTGAGACAATCGGAACGCTTCTGTGGTGAAAAAAGTTGACGATCCACTCCTCTGCTTAATTTAAATAAATTTTCATATCCCTTATTTTGAAGTTCGGAAAACATCCAATCAGTAGGAACAAATGTTCCTACTGTTCTGTTATGAAACCATTTTAAATAACCATCAATAACTGGTTTAAATATAGAAATTCCATAATGTTTAAGATAAAGATCAAAATTGGTATGTAACCCAGACACTACTGGAATATTAAGTTTTTTGGCAACACGCAGAGCAGAAAATCCAGCTGGACCCTCAGTTGCTAAGTAAATGATATCTGGTCGCTTGTCTTGCCAATTCTGATAAAGTAAACTACCACAAGGCAGCCCAAATCTTAACTGCGGGTAATTGGGTATTTGACGGGACGGTAAATCAATTTCAGTCCATAGTTCTGTATCATCTCCTTTTGATGTTCGTTTAGGACATAATACTTCGACATCTGAGCCTAAAGAGGACAAACCTCTGGCGAAGTGTGCGAGAGTAAAAGCTACACCATTTACTTCAGGAGGAAAAGTTTCCGTTAAAAGACTTATTTTTATGGGCCTGTTTAAGTTTTGAGTCATAGATAATAAGCTAAAGGCAAACAGAACCAATTCATCCTTTATAGAGTAACATTTTAGCTAAAAAAAAGACCGCCTCCTTAGAGACGGTCTATTTTAAAACAAACTAAAGCGAAATTTATTTAACCGGAACAAAACCAGTGCTTTCGACTATTTTTTGACCCGGTGCTGTTAGAGCAAAATCAAGAAACTTTTTTGCTGCCCCAGTTGGCGATCCATTAGTAAAGCAATTTAAACCACGTGCTAATGTATATGAACCATCATTTGCTGATTTCGCCGAAGGCAAAATACCATCAACAGCAATTACCTTAATTCCTGCCGCACCAACATAGGCCAAACCAACATAACCGATTCCATTGGGGTTCTTAGAGACTTCGGTTGCAATTTGCTCATTTCCAGCCATTTTTTGAGTGGCAGACCCATAATCTCTACCTGCTAACGCAAATTTCTGGAAAAAGGCATATGTACCAGAGGATGTATTCCGAGTGTAGGCAGAAATTCCACCACTCTTTCCACCCACAGCACTCCAACTTGTAATATCACCGGTAAAAATGCGTTCAACATCTTTAAGTGATAACTTGGACAATGGATTAGATTCGTTTACAATTACAGCAACAGCATCGTTTGCCACAACTGTTTTCACCAAACGAACGCCATTACCACCTGCAGCAGCTTTTTCCTTACCTTTCAATTCGCGGCTAGACATACCTATATGAGCGGTACCATCAATAATGGCGGCAATACCGGTGGATGAACCTTCAGCTGCAATTTCAAATTTTGATCCAGGGTTTTTATTTTCATACGCTTCTGCAATTTTAGGTATCATTTTAGCACCTAAAGTATCTGACCCTTTAATAACCAATTTATCTTGTGCAATTGCTGACAAAGTCATACCTATTGCGGTCATACTAACCAATAGTTTTTTAGAATAGTTCATTGTAATAATTTTATAATAATTAATTTAGTGTAGGTTAATTTATTTTAGAAAAGAATTTGTACTCTTGCGCGAAATCCGTCGGCATCTGCTGATGCTGTACCTTCATTAAGTTCATTCATCTCGTAACCAACCATTAGCTTTGCATCATGGCCATCGAATAGGTAATTTACGCCAAAATAATGCTGGTTAAGTTCGTCAACAGTTGAATTAACAATGTTTGCACGGCGTACAATTTCTTTGGCACTAATTAAACTGCTTCCAGTTGGCGTACCTTCAACAGTTGAATATCGATATAGGAACTCCCAAGCCCCTACTGGTGCATTATTTAATGCATATGAAATTTGTGCTGAATAACCTTCATGCTCTTCGTCACCTGCAGTGATATCAGCAGTTCCCTTCATGTACTCTACATCAAGACTAATTGGTCCAGAACCAATACTGCCGTAAATGTTATATGCAGTTAATTCATTGGCCAAAGTCTCATCTGTTTCCATAAGGCCAGCCGAAACACCGAAGGAATGCCTTAAATCACTATCGTAATTTGCATAAGCAAGCCTTCCATAGTAAGAGAGTTCATTGTTATTATATCCATATAATCCATCTTTAAGATTACTATCTTTGGAGTTGTGATTTTGACCGGAATTAACGACTGCTAGGTTGTATGAAAATCCACCATCAAGACTACCTTTTACAAAAAGACCAGTGTGTCGAGCGTTGAACTTAAGACTCTCTGCGAATTGACGATTAACTGCAGATCTTTCAATTGCTTTTAGCTTGGATGAGGATGTTGTTTCTTCCATCCCAAAAGGAACTTTAATTTGCCCTATGTCCAACCGGAAAGAATCATCAAATTGATACCATACAGAAGCTCCGTCAATAAATACTGTATTATCCTTATTTGGGGATGCACCAAAATCCATAACGATATCCCCACCCCAGTTATCGCCTAACTTTGCATGACCTCCTAAAAAGAGTCTTCTAAAGTAGAAGTGATTTCTATCTTCCTTAGAGGATGTATCATCCGATCCGACTCCGTCCCACTGTGCTTGAATTCTGCCAGAATATTTTAATTCCGTTACCTTCTTGCTTTTTGGTTTAACTTCAGCATTGCCTGATAGGGCAAAGCCTGCGGCCATAATGGCACAAATTGTATAACTAATAGTTTTCATTTTTGGTGTATTATATGTGTTTGTTTGTGTTTGTGATTAAGTGCCCACAACTTGGACAACGCACACACTTTACTAAACACATGCGCCGATTTTTATGGTTAAATGTAACTTTTATGTAACGAAAATTATTTTCAGTATTGCACAAAATGTTGTCTTATTAAAATTTTGACATTTAGCTAAACGTCTAAATGATGGCGTCATGATTACTGCTGATGAAATGTGTAAAGCACTGGCTGACCGAAATCGGATTCGGATTATTGCTGCGTTATTCACACACAAGGAATTATGTGCATGCCAAATAAACGAATGGCTTGCTGTAAGCGGAGCAACGGCATCAAAACACCTAAGCATTCTAATGCGAGCTGAGTTAATTATTAACCGAAAAGATGGTAGATGGGTCTTTTACAAAATCCAGAAACCCAATCCGAACACCCGAAAACTCTTAAGCTGGGCAAAACATCAGATTGATTTAGACGTAAACCTGCAGAATGAATTAAAAGATTTAAATAATGTGACAAATTGTTCGCCAAACACAATTCGAGAAAGACAACGAAAAGAGGCGGCTCTTTGCTGCTAATTAATTTATATTACTAATGAAGAAAAAATTAAAAATCCTCTACTTATGCACCGGGAATTCCTGCCGAAGCCAAATGGCCGAGGGGTGGACTCGTCATCTGAAAAATGATCAAATAGAAGCCTTTTCTGCTGGGATCGAAACGCATGGACTTAACCCTCATATGGTTAAAGTAATGGCAGAGGTTGGAGTCGATGTAACCAGTCAAAAATCGGAAAATATTCGTGACTTTGCGGACACTGCATTGGATGTGGTAGTTACCGTATGCGGGCATGCTCATGAGACCTGTCCGATTTTCCCCACCAATTGCCAAGTTGTTCATTCAGGGTTTCCAGATC
>CAJQKB010000058.1 GCA_905478775.1 uncultured Opitutales bacterium
ATCTAATGTCCAAAATCCCCATCGAAGCAGAAGAGATCGAACAGATAATGAATCGTTAGGGTTCTTCCCCAGAATAGTAAGTTTTTCAGTTCAAATAGAAACTTTCGGAGCCTGTGCCATCTCTGGATCAGGAAGAAGACTAAGGTTTTTCCCTGCTCGAAAGCGAAACCATTTGGCAACCAAAACATCTGGAAAGGTAAGCAAACGGTCCTGAAGTGCAAGTAGGCTATCATTATAAAATTCACGGGCCAAGGCAATCCGGTCTTCGGTGTCGAGCAATTCCTTCATAAATGAACCATAGTTTTGATCCGCACTCAAATTAGGGTAATTTTCAGACAAAACAAACAAGCCGCCAACCAAACCTGCCCCTTGATTAATTCCCTCGCCCAAATCGGCTGTATCACGACTCGTTCCATTCGAACCCGATGAACGAAAGGAAGCAACTAGCTCCTGCACTTCAGATTCGTATTCCGCGATTCCCTTTACACATTTTAACAATCTGGGAATCAAATCGTGACGACGCTTCAATTGAATTTCAATTAGACCCATAGCATGGATGAGACGATTACGCACCCGGATCAAACCATTATACAATATCGTGAGGTAAAAAAGACTAGCAACTGCAAGAAAGATCAGACCCGACACAAAGATCCAACCAGGGTTCTCAAGCATGGCTTCTTGGGGTTCTACTCCAGTCTCCACCGAAATCACGACTACGGGAACAACTAAAGCGGCTACGAAGGAAAAGAGAATTATAATAAAAGACCAAACATTCTTCGATCGGATAATCTGGGACTCGGACTTGGTCGAAATGAAATAATACCGGGCATCCTTGCTTTGGGTAATCATCGGCTGAGCGACCTCTTCCCTGAGTTTGGCCGGACCAAGAATGTAAAGATTATCATTGGGAGTAAGCGAATGCTCTGAAAACCTTCTCCGATGAGTTGAATTTGCAATCGATCCACTTGGTCCTTTTCCATAGTAAAGTGGATCGTTCGGACTACAACTTAGGGAAATAGTGGAAGGAGCATCAACCTTTGCACCTTCCGGTTCGATGAGCAGCTCACCCGTATCATCTTTTAGAAAAAACGATTGAAAACTCCCTCCTGAATCAACCTTCCGCCAGCCACTTTTCGTACGGGTCTTTCGATTTCCGTCCTTATCCCTGTAGCTTTCGGTTTTCTTCCAATGCTCCGAAATACTCCATTCATACCATACAGTCGGCTCTTCGGTAAGGTAAGTTTGCAACGGGGCATCCGACTTGACGAAACCTTTAACCTCATTTAACCCGAAAAACACCCCTTTTACCTTGGAAGTCGGAACATCCTCAACTGTCCGTTTGAAAAGGACGAGCGATCGCCACCAAAAGAGAAGAGCCAGGGAGATGAAAAATGGAATCAAAGCAAATGCCATGGAAATGATTAATAACAAGAAATTATTTCAGCAGTTGCAAGCCTTTGGAAAAAAAAGAATGCCCAGCATATCTTTTTTCATCAAAAGCAAGTGACTTCTTGACCAAAATTAAAGCGAAATTTATGGTAATCATCCATAAAAACAAAAGCAACCCCTACAATAAATTCCTAGTTAATTAATTTGTAGTAACTACTGCATATCCAAATGAAAAAAATTACTTCTTCTATATTTGTCTCTATCACAGTGCTTCTCGCACTCACTGCAGTTGCAAAAAAACCAAATGTAATCGTCATCATGGCTGATGACCTTGGATACGGAGACCTTGGGTGCTACGGGGCAAAACCAAAAAACTTAAAAACCCCGCACATCGACAAACTCGCCAAGGAAGGACTTAAATTCACCAGCGGATACTGTTCAGCTTCAACCTGTACACCCACCCGTTATTCCTTTCTTACCGGGACCTATGCCTTTCGTGGAAAGAATACGGGGATTGCACCACCCAGTTCTCCTCTCATCATCCCGGAAGACGCCTATACCCTACCCGATATGCTTAAGCAGGCGGGCTATAAAACTGCAGTGGTTGGCAAGTGGCACCTTGGGCTGGGAAGTCCTGGTGTGGGCCCCCAATGGAACGAACAACTTAAACCAGGTCCTCGTGAAATTGGATTTGATTATAATTTTCTACTCCCCACAACCAATGACCGGGTTCCTCAGGTATATGTTGAAAACCACCGGGTCCTCAATCTTGACCCCAAAGATCCTCTCTGGGTAGGCATGAAGAAACCAAGCGATGATCACCCAACAGGAGTAACCCATCGGGACACTTTGAAAATGGATTGGACTCATGGACACAACCACACCATTCACAATGGCATCAGCCGTATCGGGTTCTATACCGGTGGGCATGCTGCCCGTTTCAGGGATGAAGATCTGGCCGACAAATGGGTCGAAAAATCAAAAGAATGGATTGGAAAAAATAAGAAGGATCCATTCTTTCTCTTCTTTGCTTCCCATGATCTTCATGTACCGAGAATTCCCCATGAGCGATTTCGTGGCACATCTGCGATGAGCTACCGTGGCGATGTGATCGTACAACTCGACTGGTGTGTGGGAGAAATCGTGAAGTATCTAAAAAAAGAGGGACTGGAAAAAAACACCATGATCGTATTCTGTTCAGATAATGGACCTGTGGGCGATGATGGCTACGCGGATGAGGCTCTTGAAAAAATGGGGGATCATAAGGCAGCAGGTCCCTACTCAGGAGGGAAGTACAGTATATTTGAAGGAGGCACACGCACACCCTTCATAGCATATTGGCCTGGAACCATTAAACCAGGAGTGTCTGATGAAGTGGTCTGCACCATTGATTTTGCAGGTAGTCTTGCCAATCATCTTGGAGTCAAATTACCCGAAGATGCCTGCCTCGATAGTCTCGATGTTATGGATGCTATGCTTGGGAAAAAAGGAGCTAAAGGTCGCCCTCACCTGATCCAACAGGATAATGGTAGAGGAAACAACTATGGTTACCGTGCAGGAAAATGGAAACTTCAAAGGCATGACTCCAAAAAAACTCAGAATTTTCAGGTCAATAAATTGCTAAGCAGTCAGCGCGGTCAACCGGTTCCTCAATACGCACTTTTTGATCTTTCCAAGGACCCTGCGGAAAAGAATAACCTAGCGGAGAAAAACCCAAAAGTATTCGAAAGAATGAAATCCGAGTTACAAAAATTTCTCGACGATGGAAGAAGCCGTTAAATTCCTCCTCCTCTTGGAGTGTACCCTTTTAATGAAACTCCAACTAAATAAAATGAATAGATTCCTCCTCACCACTCTTCTTCTATTTACGCCAGTCTGGTTTTTGCAGGCAGAAAGAATCCTCGTTGAAACGGAGTCTTTTTCAGATCATGGAGGATGGAAACTCGACACTCAATTCATCCGCGAAATGGGTTCCCCCTATCTTTTGGCTCATGGTCTGGGAACACCCGTTCAAGATGCGACCACTACCATTGAGATGAAAGAAGGTGGAAGCTATCAATTATTTGCCCGCACCAAGGACTGGGTCGCCCGTTGGGGAGCGAAGGGACAACCCGGTCGCTTTCAGATCATTATCAATGGTATCCCGGTAAAAACCACTTTCGGTACAAAGGGAGCCGAGTGGGATTGGCAAGGTGGAGGACAGATTTCTCTTAAAAAAGGGAAAAACACCTTGGCCCTAAGAGACCTGACTGGATTTAACGGACGATGCGATGCGATCTACCTGACCTCGTACAAAGAAGTTCCACCCAATGACTCTCAAATCCTCGCCAACTGGCGTCGCGATCTTCTGGGAATCACCGAAAAACCGATCGATAAAAAATATGATTTGATCGTAGTAGGCGGTGGCTATTCCGGTTTGGGTGCGGCGATCTCAGGGGCCCGCATGGGATGCAAAGTCGCCCTAATACAAGATCGCGGAGTGCTCGGAGGCAACGGATCGAGTGAGGTACGCGTATGGGCAAAAGGAAATATTCGCCGGGGAAAATATCCACGAATTGGAGAAATCATCGAGGAAATTTGTGATCATGCCAAAAAGTCTCCGGGTACTTATGAGGAATTCGAGGACGCCAAAAAGGAAATGATTGTACGGGCCGAAAAAAATATCGATCTGCACCTTTACCATCATGCTTTTCAGGTTAAAAAATCCGGAGAGAAAATATCAGCCGTCCATGCCTTTAATGTTAAAAATGGACAAGTAACCCGTTTTTCAGGACCTCTGTTCGTGGACGCAACCGGGCATGGAACGATTGGCTTTCTCGCCGGAGCTGACAACACAATGACACCCAAGGAAAGAATGGGTATGAGTAATATGTGGGTTTGGGCAAACGATGAAAAAGAAGTAACTTATCCCAAGACTCCCTGGGCTTTAG
>CAJQKB010000059.1 GCA_905478775.1 uncultured Opitutales bacterium
CATTGCAGGTCGGGAAATGATCATACAGAATAATTTAAAAAGCCTTGAAGCTGATAACTTTCGTCTAAACAACGAATTGGCAAACACCCAAGATCGGGAGAGAGATTACAACAGGCAAATTTCTTTACTAAATCAGAACAACAGTAACTTAATTCAACAAATTGAATCTACTCAAAAAATGAGAATTAGACTTCGCAATGATATTATTGGTGTAATCGATGAGAACGACCAGGGTGAACCCCGAAGGTACTGACCCTAACCAATAAGCTTTGCTAAGATTGAAAAGCACCAATTGATCTAAACTTATCGTATCTTTCGGAAAGTAAAGTTTTTGAATCTTTGGTAGCCAACAGAGCCAATGTCTTCTTAAAATATTTTTTGACGATGTCCGAAGTCTTATCCCAGTCTCGATGTGCTCCACCAGTAGGCTCAGGAATAATTTCATCTACAATGCCAAGCTTTAGTAATTGTGATGCGTCTAATTTAAGCGCCTCAGCAGCGTTCGAAGCAAAGGCACGATCTTTCCATAAGATAGCCGCACACCCCTCAGGAGAGATTACTGAGTAATAAGCATTTTCTAAAATCAAAACTTTATTGGCAACCGCTATACCTAACGCACCACCAGATCCGCCTTCTCCGATCACAATTGCAATAATGGGAACCTCGAAGGCCGCCATTTCTTTTAGGTTAACCGCGATCGCTTCCGCGACATGACGTTCTTCTGCACCAATCCCAGGAAAAGCTCCGGGGGTATCAATAATTGAAATGATTGGCATTTTAAATTTGTTTGCCATCTTCATAAGACGGAGAGCTTTCCTGTATCCCTCCGGATTTGGACAACCAAAATTTCTCTTTAAATTATCTTCCGTATTTCGCCCTTTTTGTTGTGCAATAATCATCACCTTCTGACCATCAAGCGAGGCAGGTCCACCCACAATTGCGGCATCATCCATAAATGATCGATCACCATGCAATTCTTCAAAATCTTCGAATATTCGTTCAATATAATCGATAGAATAAGGTCGGTTCGGATGCCTGGAAAGCTGTACCTTCTGCCAGGGGGTTAAGTCTGAATAAACTTCTCTTTTTGTATTTTCAATTTTTTTCTCAATTGCTTTTATCTCAGTTGAAAAGTCTAAATCTGAGTCACTAGAAGATTTAACAATTTCATCTAACTGCTTTTCTAGATCCATTAATGGTTTCTCAAACTCAAGGCTATGCTTTTTCATAAAGTATTGTTATTTGTTCTAAAATAAAATCATTTGGAATTTAGATGCCGTAAAATCCATGAATTGATTATCTTAAAATAACCAATTTAGTTAATTGGTAAAGGCATTAAAAATTGCGCCATCAGGGCGATTATTCACTGTCACTAGCCAGTTCTTCTTTCCACCCTAATATTCTTGCTTTCGAAGACGCCTCTTCCGCTCCCTCCTTATCTCCATTTTTCACTAAAATTCGAGCCAGACTAACAACCGATGTTAAATCGTCAGGATCTACCGTTAATGCACGCCGACAAAATGATTCAGCCAATTTCAATTCCTGCAAGGATAAGCAAACTTCAGAAATTGCCCGTAATGCGTCCACATTACGGGGTTCGTGATTGAGTACGCTGAGCAAAATTTCTTTCGCTTCAATATCCTCTCCAATAGCAAAACAAAGAACTGCATCATCAATTAACTTTTTAGAATTTAATTCAACCATAGAACTAGTCTTATACTAGTATTGATACAAACATGAAGGAAAAAAATTTCCATCGCTAAAACCTTGTAAGAAATCAAGTAAGCATCCATCATGTATTATTCTGTTTTATTAATTTTTCTACCCTCAACCTATGCTCTCCAACAATTCAGATTTCAAGAAATTACTTTTAGTTCATAGCCGAGATCGCAGAAGTCACTTGATGGGGCAGGAATTAAATAACATTCCTCGTTTGATCATAAAGATGGAATCTAAAATTAAACTCGAGAAAGATACTATTGCTGCGGCAACTCAAGATTTAAGATCACTAGAAGCACAGAACAGCTCGATTGAGAAAGAAATTAATTCCATTACCGACCAAATTAGCCGGAACAAGAACAAACAGTTAGAGGTTAAAAAAAATGAAGAATATCAAGCTTTAGAAAAAGAAATTACCAATTTGCTTGAGCAACAGTCATCCAAAGAAGATATGCAAATTGAGGTGCTCGTAAAGATTGATGGTGCCAAAGAGACAGCAGAAATCGCAAAAAGTAAAATCACCGAAAAGGTGGAGTCGCTTGAAATCGAAAAACTCGGACTCATTAAAAGGCAGGAAGAATTACAAATTGAAACCGAGCAATTAGCCACAGAGCTTGAAGATGCAAGATCTGATACCGAAGAAATTCTATTAAAGGGCTATGATCGTACAAAAAAAGTAGTATCCCGACCGCCCTACATTGCTCCTTTGGAGGAACAAAAATGTACCGGTTGCAATTTACGGGTTTCAAATGACATTGTTTCATCCGTTCTAGTCGATCAAAAGCTTACCCATTGCGATCAATGTGGTAGGATCGTTTATTGCGAACGCTAAAACATCTGATTTGATTCCACACAAAATATTTTTATTTAATTTTCGGGAAGCGGTCATTCGCTGTTTTTACTTTTGTATAAATAGAGGAAAGTCCGGACATCGCAGGGCAGAATTCCCCGTGAAAGCGGGGGGGGCTTATGTTAAGATAAGTTCACGGCTAGTGCAGCAGAAAGTAAACCGCCTTGTTCGCAAGGTAAGGGTGAAAAGGTGGGGTAAGAGCTCACCGCCACGAGGGCAACTAAGTGGGCAATGTAAACCCAATTCGATGCAAGGTGAAATAGGAAACGGAGTTGCCCGCTCTATGGTTTCGGGTACACCGCACCTTCATACAAGAAGGATCAATGCAAATTGATAGATAAATGAATGACAACCTAACTTCGGTTAAAAACAGAATCTGGCTTACAGCTTCCCGAATTCTTTTTCTAATTGACGAGAACTGAAAAATAAAGAGAATACTCAATCCTCATGGCCAATACAAAGTCAGCAATAAAAAATATTCGTAAAAACCGAGCACGCTACCTGCAAAACCGTATGGTTATAAGTAGATTAAAAACCTTAGAGAAGAAGTTTTTAACAGCTATGGAAAGCAAAGACTCAACAGTTGCGAAAGAAGCATCTTCGGCTTTTATCTCCGCACTAGAAAAGGCAAGAAAGACTTCCCTTGTTCATGCGAACAAGATTGCCAGAAAAAAATCTCGTTGTGCAGCTTTGCTTGCTTCTCTAAGCAAATAGGTTTTTACAAGGCATTTAAATATGCCTTGAATCATCTTCATCTTTGGTGGAATAACCTGATTCTTGTCGGTTATGATTCACTTTATTCTTTTTCAGGTATGCTTCGTGCACGTCCTCAGCAGACATTCCCATTACTTGGGCTAAAGAAATAAGGAAATGAAATAAATCAACTATTTCAACTTTCGCATTTTGTTTATCAAATTCCTGATATTTTGCCCACCACTTCCAAGGAACAGAATCTGTTAATTCGGCAAGTTCTTGCTGCATCGCACGAACATAATTAAGGATCCATGTTGCTCGATCCTCATCGTTCATTTCGTTCATGTTTACACCGATCCTGCTGTTTAGTTGCTCTTGCAATTCGAAGATGTTTTCAAGTTTGTCCATATGAGTTCGTATAAGAAGATAACTCCAACAAATTAGCAAGTGGTTTTCGTTTTTTAGTGTGGCGCATCATTACCTTCCTAGTGTAGGTTAATTTTTTTCGAATTTCTAATGAATTGTAGGGTAACTTATCAACTAGTAAAAAGTGTACTCTTCCAATGCATAAAACTTGCTCATTCAAAATTCTATTTGAAGCAACTTACTAAATTACCTTAACCAAATATTTATGAAATCAAGACTTCGTTCAAGATGGTACCGCTCCTCTGAGAAACCTTTGGAAACTTCTTCCCAAAGCCAAAAAAGTAAAGAACCTTTTGGTGAAATAACTGCAAGCTCGAAGAAGCTCCAAGACGACCTTTCAAATGCAAAACCTCCGCCAATCCGTGAGCGTGGAAACCAAGGTCAAAGAAAAGGAAGATCAGATTATCAAGGTTCTAATGAAAATCGTGAAGGGCGTAACCGCCCACAAAGACCTAGAAATCCCAATCGAGATTCAAGAAGGCAAGAGGGAAACTCTGAAAACAAAGAAAAAAGTCGCCCTAGTAAAGAAGACAGGCCCAGGAAAGGAAACCATGAGAGAAATCCCTCTGACCCTCAAAATAGGAAACCTAGAAGACGAAAAAATAAGAATAATTCCGAAAGTAAAAGGAACGACACCAGAAATGAACCGAAATTAAATAAGAAGGAAGAAAAAGTTCCCAAAAAATCGGGGCTCGGTGGCTTTATTTCTAAACTTTTTGGGGGTTAATGCTTGAGCAATTAATTGCACTCCTTCACTTTATTTAAGAAGTGGAAGTTTTTAGAATTTGTGGAGGTCCACCACTCAAAGGGACAGTTAATATAAGCGGGTCAAAAAATGCTGCTTTGCCAGAGTTTGCTGCGACTTTACTTAGTCCAGAGACGAGTACTTTAAAAAATGTCCCTGATTTAAGTGATGTTCAATTTATGGCCGAAATTCTTTCTGAGCTTGGTGCACAGGTGGAACGCATAGATCGGACGACATGGAAAATTAATCCTAGAAATATTGCACATAGAGCGCCCTATGAGTTAGTCAGAAAGATGCGGGCCTCTATTTGCTTGCTCGGTCCCTTGGTCGGTCGATTAAGAATGGCAGAAATTCCTATGCCTGGGGGTTGTGTTATTGGGCAAAGACCTATCGATCTACATATCAAAGCTTTGGAATGTCTAGGCGCTACAATTGAACTGGAAAAAGGGATTGTAAAAGTAAACGGACAAAACTTAAAAGGGAGCAAAATTTTTCTAGGAGGTAGACATGGTAGTACAGTCACCGGTACCACTAATGCCATTATGGCAGCTGTATTAGCTCCAGGTATTACCAAAATTGAGAGTTCAGCTTGTGAACCAGAGATCATCGATTTGTGTAAAATGCTAATTAAGATGGGTGCCAAAATTAACGGAACCGGGTCGCATATTCTAGAAATTGAAGGTGTATCAAAATTGAATGGCTGTACTCATGAGGTAATGCCAGATAGGATTGAAGCAGCAACCTATGCAATCGCGGCTGCAATTACTGAAGGTGAAATTATTCTTAACAATGCAAGAGCTGAACACCTGGGAAGCTTCATTAATGTAATGCAGGAAAGTGGAGTAATGATCGAAGCCCTTTCCTCTAATCAAATGAGGGTTGGATTAAATGAGAGTGAACTTAATTCTCTCGAAATTATTACCCTGCCCTACCCTGGATTCCCCACTGATTTACAGGCTCAGTCCTGTGCTCTGGCTTGTAAAGCGAAAGGAATTAGTATCCTTACCGAACGAGTCTACCCAAGTCGATTCATGCATGTCCCTGAACTTATGAGAATGGGGGCAGATATTGCGATGGAGGGATCGAGCTCAGTAGTAAAAGGTAAAAGCAAGCTAACAGGAGCTCCAGTAATGGCTTCCGACTTAAGGGCAAGCGCAGCGTTAATTTTGGCAGGACTAGCCGCAGAAGGAGAAACTTGGGTGCAAAGAATTTATCATCTCGATCGAGGGTATGATGCCTTTGAAAAAAAACTCCAAGCCCTGGGGGGTATCGTGGAAAGAATTCCTGAATCAAAACTTCCAAAGTCCTTCTCTACTTTCTAATAAATCTTAATCGAATGAATGAAGAACAATTAAAAGGGAAAGATTTTATGGACCAATCTATACCGCCATCCAATGAGATAGATGCTGCTTTACGCCCCCCCTCATTTGCTGACTTCACTGGGCAAAAGAAAACATTGGAGCGCCTAGAGGTTATGGTGGGGGCAGCATGTACTCGCGAAGAACCCCTAAAGCATATTCTGTTGTGCGGTCCTCCGGGATTAGGGAAAACGACTCTGGCGCATATTATCGGGCGAGAAATGAATCGGGAGGTTCGAGTTACCTCCGGCCCTGTTATTGATAAGCCAGGTGACTTGGCAGGCTTACTGACCAATCTGCAAGAGGGAGACCTTCTCTTTATTGATGAAATTCATAGGATTCCTAAAACTGTGGAAGAATACCTTTATTCTGCTATGGAAGACTACCGAATAGACATAATGATAGACCAAGGGCCTAATGCTCGAAGTGTTCGTCTTGATATCCCCAGGTTTACCCTTGTCGGTGCTACTACTCGAGTGGGATTGCTGACATCTCCGATGAGAAGTAGGTTTACCCTTCAGACACGACTGGATTATTATAATCGAGATGATTTGACTAAAATCGTACTGAGAAGTTGTAATTTACTGGATTGTGAAATCAATCAAGCAGGTGCCGATGAAATAGCCGGGCGGGCAAGAGGCACTCCCAGGATCGCCAATAATCTAATTCACTTTGCCCGAGATTTTGCTCAGCAAAGAGCCGATGGTAAAATTTCGAGAGAAATTGCCAATGAAGCACTTGAATTACTTGAAATAGATAGCCGGGGATTAGACGAAATGGATAAACGAATTCTTCGCATTATCGCAGAAAACTATAAAGGTGGCCCCGTAGGATTAGGAACTGTAGCAGTTGCCGTAGGGGAAGAAGAGCATACTCTTGAAGAGGTACACGAACCTTTTTTAATCCAAGAGGGCTATCTCAAACGCACATCTCAAGGTCGAATGCTTACCTCAAAAGGTTGGAACATAACCGGGTTATCCGAAATCCAAGATCCAAATTCAGGGCAAACTACTTTTATTTAATTCAATTCCCTTCTTAACATAGGGGAATAAGTGCAAAAACGATCCTGACACAGTCTCTGGTCGTGTTCTAATTAATTCTTCAATCTCCTGAGTAGGATATTCAATTATTTGGAGAATTTCATTCCGATTAAATCGAATCTCTTTTTCATATTTTAAAAGATAAACTCGAACAAATTCATTACCAGTTTCCAGGCATGGACTGGCCCGGAACACTTCAATAAATAATTTACGATCTGCTACGATTCCTAACTCCTCCTCGCATTCCCGAACAGCAGCACTCAAATAGTCTTCACCGGCATCAACATGACCCGAGCAGCTGCTTGTCCATAGGAATGGATCCACATCCTTATTACCCGATCTCTGTTGTAAAATCCAATTCAGTGAGTTCGCATTTACCAGTACATGTATGGCTCGATGAAACAGGTTATCACGATGAACCAGCCCTCTTGCTAATTGTCTTATTGGACGATCATTTAAATCAACAACATCAAATTTTTCTGTCATTCTTGTAGTTCATAAAAATAATTTAAGTTTATTGTTGGCTAATTGTAGATAGTTAACCTTATTCGAACATATAGTGGATGTAAATTTCAAGATTTTAGGTTCAAGCAGTTCTGGCAATGCTGCTTTATTACAAGCAGCGGGCGCGTCAGTCTTAATAGATGCGGGCATGTCGGGTAAAAAATTAGAATTACTTTTAAATGAAGAAGGCCTTTCAGCAGAAGCGTTAGATGCAGTCTTTCTTACACACGAACATAATGACCACTCCGCTGGCGTTCGTGGATTATCAAAGTTTGGAAGACTGCCTTTTTTTGCAAATCAGGATACTATTCAAGCAATTCAGCCCAAGTTACAAAAAAGGCCCAATTGGAAAGTATTTGAGACTGGTAAGCAATTCAGCTTTGGTCCATTCAAAATTCATCCATTTAGTGTCCCCCATGACGCGTATGATCCAGTTGGCTTCTATTTTGAATGGGGAAAAGATGACCTATTTAATCCACATTCAAGTCTCGCATGGGTGACCGATCTGGGCTATGTGCCCACCTTGGTCAAAGAAAGAATACGACAAGCCAAAATATTAGTGGTGGAAGCAAATCATTGCTCCAAAATGCTTGAGGATGATCAAAAACGTCCTTGGAGTCTTAAACAGAGAATCAGGGGCAGGCATGGCCATCTTTCCAATGATAACACATTTGAAATGCTTGAGTCTATCGAAGGATCATGCTGGGAGAAAGTTTTCCTTATGCACTTGAGTAAAGATTGTAACGACATTAAAAAAGTTCAGGATAAATTTGCTGGCTTAAGGGGACAAGGCTCTAGGTTTTCCACATTTGTAGTCGATCCAAGTTCGGCAAAAACAATTCCAATATGAAAAAATTAGATAGACAAACAAAAGTGATTGCAACGATTGGACCGGCAACGGAGAGCGAAGAGATGCTGGAAAAACTGATTCTAAAAGGGGTGGATGTCTGCCGGTTAAACATGGCCCATGCAGACCATGATTGGGTACGTATGATATCTTCTAGAATACGTTCTGTAGGAGTCAGGTTGAATCGTGAGCCCGCAATTATGATGGATGTAAAGGGACCTGAAATTCGTACCGGCTACCTTCACAAGGAAGTGGAATTAAAAAAAGATGATCTGCTAGATATAGTGTTCGTAGCTCAACCTGACCCTCCACAATACGAGGGGATTTGGCAAATTGAAGTAAATTATGACAAACTTGCTGATCATATAAAATCAGGGGATACTGTCTTAATAGATAATGGCCTAATTCCTTTATTAGTGATCGAATCTTCCGCGAAGCGAATCAGATGTAAAGTACTTCAGGATTCCATCCTAAAGAGCCGTAGACATGTCAACCTACCCGGAATCGAAACTGGACTGCCCTCGCTCACCGAAAAGGACAAAAGAGATTCGAAAGTGGGAATTGAATGTAAACACGATTTTTTCGCACTCTCGTTTACACGTGATGCCGATGCCATTGATTTATTTAGGCGTTTCCTTCAAGATAATGGTTCGGACGCCCACATTATTGCAAAATTAGAAGATCAAAAAGGCGTTTCTAATATTGATGAAATTATTACTGCATCAGATGCGATTATGATTGCACGAGGTGACTTAGGAATTGAATGCCCTTTTGAGGATCTTCCCATTATTCAGAGAAAAACAGTTGGAGCCTGCTTGACGAATGGAACGCCCGTTATTGTTGCGACCCATCTGCTCGAATCGATGATTGAATCCCCCGTTCCTACAAGAGCAGAAATTAGCGATGTCGCAAACGCTGTAAATGAGGGGGCAGACTGTTTAATGTTAAGTGGAGAAACTACCACCGGTAAGCAACCACTTGAATGCCTAGATATCCTAAACCGAATTGCCTCAAAAACGGAGTCTGTCCTGGTACCGGGTTTAACCGATGAACTGCGCTTATTCCGACCGAAAGCGAAGATGCTTCGATCCGCTGCTATGTTGGCGATGAAAATGAAAAATTCCGCCGTTCTCGTTTTCACTCGAAGTGGAGACCTTGCCGCAAAATTGGGGGCACTGCGTCCCAATGGTGCCCCTCTATTTGCCTTTACTGATGTCGATGGCCTACACCGACGATTGCGTTTAATTTGGGGAATTGAACCCTTTATGATGGATTTTTCTGATGACCCCGAACTAACGATTCAAAATGCAATCGAGAAATTAAAGGAGGAAAGCTGGGTCGAAATTGGGGACCAACTCGTGACAGTTACTAATGTTCTTGCTAGTGGTAAAATAGTAGAAAGCATTCAACTTCGAGAAGTGGATTAAATTACGGTCGTCGGAACTATCTATTTTTCCAAATCATTTTTACAGAAATTACAAAAACGAGAACAAAAGGAATTCCGGTTGCCACCCAATCTGATATAATACCTTTCTCTCCCAATGCATCGCATAAAGAACGAATAATATAAAACACAAGAATATAGAACAAAGACAGTCCGGTAATAAAACCAACTGACCTCTGCTCATTTCGTAGTGATAGAGCTAGTGCACACATCACCGCCAAAAAGCAACCCGGTACATTCCAAAGAAGTTGTGTTCTCCTTAATCGGTACGGATTAAGTTTGGATGAATTTTGATTGGGAAAGTTGTCTATTAATTCGCTTAGTTTTTCAAAACTTAAATCCTGGGGCTTTGCTTGTAATAAAGCAAAGGGAGTAGGGTCATCAAAAACCTCTGGCAAGTGGAGCTCTGTAAACCTTTTATTATACCTTGGACTACTAGTCCTGAAATTTAAAATTTCATCAAAAGAATTCACAGATGGATCCCAAAAAATACGGTTATTTTTAACCACAGGGATTCCACCTGAAGAAGAAAATCCTAAAAACACCCCATCCTTAAAATGCCAACCTTTATTACTCAGTCTTGCTGACTCAGACCGAATTCGATACAGCTCGCTTCCATTTTCATCGTAGCAATACAAATGAATTTGTTTTGCAGTGCCATGAAGAAGGTCAAAACTTTGGAAATACCAAGTGCGGTGGACGGATTGTAATCTCATTTTGAAAGAGGAGACTATTGTATTCTTTGTTGGCTCGTCCCCACCAATAGAATTTTTAAACCACTGTTCTAACTTTTCTGTATCTTGACTATACCAAGATAAAAAGGAAATTATTATTGCTACTCCGATAATCGGGCGGGCAATAAAGAAAGGAGAACAACCAGAAGTATCTAATGCTAATAACTCACGATTTTTAGCCAAAAACGAAAAAGTAAATAAGGTCGCTACAAAACAGCCAATCGGAAAGAGCCACGATAAATAACTGAGTGCAAAGCGGGTAAATAAAACTAAGAATGTGCGAAAAGAACCAATTTCTAAAAACTCGTCCTGATCCGTTAGTAATTGTAGAAAGAGCAAAGAATAAAGTACGAGGAAGCAAAGCCCAAACCACTTTAACCATTCGCAAATCAAGTATTTTTCAATAATTTTCAATTTTTATTTAGTTTCGAGTAGGATGTTGATCACAGCCAACCGCGTCAAAAGCAATTCATTGTTAAATTCGAATTGTCTACTGTAAAGATTTTCTTTGATATGTAATTAATAATGAAATTCCTAAAGTCGTTCTTTCTTCCATTGATATATTTCTTAACTGTCCAGAGTTCTCATGCAAAAGAGACAATCAGTTCGGCAAGTTGGCAGGATAACATAGATCAGTTTTTTGGAGAATTTATTGTAGCTCCTCTTGCTTCATTTTTATTTTGGCCGATCCCTGGTCTTCAAATGCCTCTCATCGTCGCATGGTTACTAGGGGGAGCAATTTTTTTCACCTTCAAAATGGGATTTGTAAATATTCGCTTTTTCAAACATGCAATTGATTTAGTAAGGGGAAAGTACGATACTCAAAATAGTAAAGGTGAAGTTACTCACTTTCAAGCGCTCACCACTGCCCTTTCCGCAACTGTTGGACTGGGAAATATTGCTGGAGTCGCCATTGCGATTGGCACGGGTGGACCCGGTGCAACATTCTGGATGATCCTGGTTGGTTTTCTTGGAATGTCTTCCAAGTTTACCGAATGTGTACTGGGTCAAAAGTACCGAAAAATAAGAAAAGACGGAAGAATAATGGGCGGGGCAATGCATTATTTATCGGAAGGATTAAAAGAACTTAAACTTAAACACTTAGGTGGTTTACTGGCGGGTCTATTCTGCCTGCTATGTATTGGAGGATCGTTTGGTGGAGGAAATGCCTTTCAAGTGGTACAATCCTTAGATCTAATCAAAACGGTCTTTCCCTTTCTATCTGTCTATCCATGGGTGTACGGACTAACCTTATGTATTCTTGTAGGGCTTGTAATTTTGGGAGGTATTCGAAGTATTGCAAAAGTGGCATCATACATCGTTCCTTTTATGTGCGGTATTTACCTTATTGCTTGTACCTACATTTTATTCATTTTATCAGACCAAATCCCAAGTGCTATAAGCTTAATTTTTCAAGAAGCGATGAATCCAAGCGCGGCATTTGGAGGTTTTCTTGGCGTATTAATTATAGGAGTAAAAAGAGCTGTTTTCTCAAATGAAGCAGGGATTGGCTCAGCCGCAATTGCTCATTCTGCTGCAAAAGTCTCCCACCCAGTAGAAGAAGGAATTGTGGCGTTACTCGAACCTTTTATTGACACGATTATTGTCTGTACGATGACTGCACTCGTTATAATTGTTACCGGTTCCTACTTAGATCCTTCAAACCAAGGTTTCATTGCAAATAATCAGGGGGGTGCACTTACATCTGCCGCAATGGGAAGCGTAATTTCATGGTTTCCATACTTGTTATCAATTGCCGTTTTTCTCTTTGCGTTCTCCACAATGATATCATGGTCTTATTATGGTGAAAGATGCTGGGTTTGGCTATTCGGGGATAAATCCTCCTTTATTTATAAAACGATATTCTTACTATTTACATTTTTAGGATCGATCATTACCGCTACCAACATTTTAGATTTTAGTGATTTAATGATATTAGGAATGGCTTTTCCAAATATTCTAGGTTTATTTTTATTAAGTAATAACGTAAAAAATGACTTAGTTGCCTACGAAAAGATTAAAAGATAATCAGCAAAATCATTTGACAACTAGCTTTTTATGCTATCAATGTATATGATACTATTAGACAAACCCCTACAAACCTTTTATAATGGACGAAGATTCCTTACACATTTCAGACTCTGACGAAGCAAAAGCCTCGATTTCCCGTTTGCTAAAAGCAATCGAAGGTTGGGCAACCAAAGAAAGTCAAAAAGGAGAGTTAGAACTCACTGCATTCAGTGCAGCACTCGCCTCTGGCTTAATCTCTTTTCACGACTTTACATCTAAGGACTGTAGGAACAGTCAAAACTTGATTGGTGCAGTTTCACGGGCTAAACAACATATTGATAAAGAGCATAAGAAGTTCGATTCTGAAATCGACAAAATGCACATTAAATTTGCTCAGGAAATGGAAGAGTTGGATCTCAAGATCATTCGTGACCGAAAAGAATTTAAGAATTACTTGATCTCAGTTATTTACGCCGAAGAATATAACAAGCTAAGGTTGGCCCTAACAAATATTTTCGAGACATTAGACGCCAAATCGAAGTACGAAAACGCGAGTACTTAGTTGTACTAGTTAAGGTTCTATTTCATGAACCGTAAGCCCAGATAAAGCCAAATAGGTGTAGTAAGTAAACACCCAACCATTGTAGCAAGAATTGCTCTCATTGCCGTGGTTGTGTCACCCGAGTAATTCTTAACAATGACAATTGCAAATATCCCGGCGGGCATAGCAGATTGGACTATCAAGATATCTCTGAACCACTCCATTCCGATAGGTATTGGACCTTTAAGGGCATAACAAAAAATAAGTAGCGGGAAGATTAATAACCTGACAAGTATTGCTGAAGACTCGACTCGTAATCCAGTTGAAAGTTTAAAGTTTTTTATCAAATCTGAAAAATTGCCTCCTATTAAGAGTAAACCTATTGGAATCGCACAAGAACCAAGTAAGGTAATAATTTCCCATAAGAAAGACGGTATCATTTGCTGTCCCCCTATCTCCCTTACAGACACTGCCAAAATAATTGAAATGATTGGTGGATTCAATAAACGAATGAATTTAAATTGATTCGAAGCAAGCACCCAGATTCCTGCCGTCCAAATTGCTGTTTCTACCCCAAGATTAAAAAGGATGATCTTGGCAATAATTTCCTCGCCAAAAATTGATGCGGCAACTGGAAAAGCAAAGAAACCATAATTAAAAATTCCTGAACAAAACGTGAATGATGAAATGGCTGTTGCCTTCACTCCCATCAATTTTGCAACGAAGTAGGAACATCCAAAACCTAAGCAAATACAAATAAACCCAGCGGAGGTAACAACAAAAAAATGCGAAAATGAAAGCGTATCCTGATTACCCACCAAATGATAAAAAAAGAAACACGGATACAGTACCCTTACCGTCAAAACACTTAAAGATGCATCTGCCTCGACTCGTAACCACCCCCCCCTCCGACACAACCCGCCAATTAAAAGAATAAACAAAGGGGGAGAAATCGCCGAAATTATGTCCAAAAAATTTGCCATCAAATAGTAATATAAAGAATAAACTATTTCCTATCAATAGGCTTTAATTTTATTAGCTGAAATCAAATGATTTCTCTACAATTTGAAACCCTTTTTACTACCAAAAAATTAATAATTACTCTTCTTGGGAATGATTATTGAAGAGTTCAATTAAATTTTTAATTTCTAAATCTTAACATGACTCTCATTGCAACGCTTTTTGAATGAAATCAAAATAAGGAAAGTAACAGTTTCTAAGAAACTTATTCAGAATGGCGCCCCCACGAGGAATCGAACCTCGATCTACGGTTTAGGAAACCACTGTTCTATCCGTTAAACTATGGGGGCGAGAGTATATTATCTCAGTTTTATAATTATTTACAAGCCTGAGGTTGCATTAAAATCAGCTAATCCAGGAACACTTGAGAGGGCACTCGCATCATTCATCAAACTTAACCTGCCTTGAAGTTGTGGTATAGAAAGTAAGGACATTGCTTGAAATGTTGCAGGATCAGACAAGTCAGGTTTAGAGGAGGGGTCTTTATAATTAGTATTCATAGCGAATTCCCAAAAATCACTGACACCATCACCATCAGTATCTTTTCTTGATGCGCTCATAGAGGGATTACCGGTACTTCCGTTATTATCATAATCTTCAAAAGCATTACCGTTTATATCTGTAAGTGGAG
>CAJQKB010000060.1 GCA_905478775.1 uncultured Opitutales bacterium
AGCCCTCGCGATGACAAGGTGGAAAGAAATGGAGGGTATTGTCAACCCTGCGAAACTGTCGATTTTATAAATAGAATCCCAAAGCCAGATTTCAGAGGTGTGAATATTTTTTACACTTCAATGAAAAAGATTCATGGAAATTTTGTACTTTTTTTGAGTTTTAAAATTCTTGGCACGACTTATGCAAACTCGGTATCGAATAATACATCACTTGAGTATAAATAACTGAATAGTAACAACTAACAAAAAATGAATACAAAACACGCATCACTCACCAGCATAGGAACCGCCCCATGGAAGTTTTTACTTCTGGCGGCCGCTTTGCTTTTTTCTTACGCCCTGCCCGTTCACGCAGATGACCATGTGGAAGCACCCGCTGTCACGGAAGTCGAAGAGGAGGCTGGCCCAGTCGACGACTACAATGAGCTACTCGAAGCACAGGGCGAATACGCTCCGGCTTACGATTTCTTCACCACATCCATGCTTTGGACAGTAATCGCAGCGGCCTTGGTCTTTCTAATGCACCTTGGGTTTGCCACACTCGAGTCCGGTCTTTGCCAGAGGAAGAATGTGGTTAATGTTCTCTTTAAAAATGTGTTTATCATTTCTATAGGTGTCGTTACCTATGCCTTTTTTGGATTTAATACTCATTACCCTGGGGAATTCAACGGATGGTTTAGTTGGGGAGGTATGATCGGAGACTTGAATGCGGATGGTGGCAACACTTGGGGATACGGCGGACTGGGCTTGGCCATGACTGGATTTGGTGATTTTATCTTTCAGGCCATGTTTGCTGCAACGGGTGCAACTATTGTTTCAGGTGCGGTTGCTGAACGGGTGAAACTCGGTTCGTTCATGATATTTGCTGTACTCTTTGTGGGTGTTGCCTACCCCATTGCTGGATCATGGCATTGGGGCGGAGGAGTTTTAGCCGACATGGGATTCAAAGATTTTGCGGGTTCCACAGTGGTTCATGCATTTGGTGGATTTGGTGCCTTAGCCTGCGTAATGGTATTGGGACCAAGAAAAGGAAAGTATACCGAAAACGGTATCAAGCCAATTCCTGCCCATAGTTTCCCCCTTGCTGCGATTGGAGTATTCTTACTCATGTTTGGATGGTACGGATTTAATGGCGGTTCGGTACTTTCGGCAGAGCCGGGTGCATTAGGTCTGGTATTTACCACCACAACACTCGGTGCTTGTGCCGGTGCATTAGGTGCGATCACAGTCTCTTGGTTTATGCTCAAGAAGCCTGACCTTTCCATGGCATTGAATGGATTACTCGCCGGTTTGGTTGGAATAACTGCAAACGCAGATGTTATTTCAGTAAGCGGTGCCTTGATCATTGGATTAATTGCCGGTGGTTTGGTTGTGGTATCCATTATCTTTCTCGACAAATCCAAAATCGATGACCCAGTCGGTGCTATTTCCGTACACGGTGTATGCGGAGTCTGGGGTACAATCGCAGTGGCCATTTTTGGTACAGGTGATTTCTCGATGGCGACCCAAATTAAGGGAACCCTACTGGTGAGTGTCTTTGCATTCGTCTTTGCTTATATCGTATTTTCTGTACTGAAAGCGGTCATGGGAGTACGAGTCAGCGAAGAAGAAGAGGAAAGAGGTCTTGACATTTCCGAGCATGGTCAGGAAGCATACACTAACTAAAGACGGCTCTTGCACCACAAAACTATAATTACAAAGAAGGATTCATATGAAATTAATTAAGGCCATTATTAAGCCATTTAAATTAGAAGAAGTTAAAGACGCCCTGTCCGAAATTGGAGTCGAAGGGATGACCGTTTCCGAGGTAAAGGGCTTTGGAAGACAAAAAGGACATACCGAGATCTACCGGGGAAGTGAGTACACTGTAGACTTCCTACCCAAGGTAAAACTTGAAATTGCAGTGGCAGATGACATCGTAAACAAGGTAGTTGATGCCATTGTAAGCGCTTCGCAAACCGGAAAGATTGGAGATGGTAAGGTATTTATTATTCCAATTGAAGAGGCCGTTCGAATCCGAACGGGAGAAAAGGGGGATGTTGCTCTCTAATCAGTAGTTTGCGACTCGCTGATCAATATAAATCTTATCAAGGCTCGATTCTTCGGAATCGAGCCTTTTTTATACACCTACCCCAAAGACCGGAAAGAAAAAGGAAGATAATCTGAAATCCTGTATGTATTCTATTCATTTTCTTAATGAATTAACTTCATGGCAAGATTCTTGCAGTAGGGTTTATCGTAAATCAATCGGATCGCTTTTCTTTTCCAGTAAAGAGGTTCACATAAAATAAATCCAAGTAATCAAAAATAACCTGATTAATCCATCGCGACATGAATATAATCTCACACCTAAGAAACCTTCTCCCCCTTATGATCCTACTCTCAATGAGTAGTTTTGGATTTTCCCAAAATTCAGATCAAAATCAGTCCTCTTTCGCAGAGACTGACTTAGTAATTACAACCGAGACTATGGAGGATAGTTCAGCAGAAGAAACCTCATTAGACTCGGGTAATACCGCATGGATGATTACGGCCACGGCCCTGGTATTATTTATGACTCTTCCCGGATTGGCTTTATTTTATGGAGGCCTGGTTCAATCGAAGAATGTACTCTCCGTGTTAATGCAGTGCTTCGCCATTGCATGCCTCGCTTCTCTATTATGGGTGGTTTGCGGATACAGTTTATCCCTAACCCCGGGAGAGAACGAATGGATTGGTGGAACCTCGGCTTTTTTCCTCGAATCATTGAGTATGGAAAACCTGAATGGTGATATCCCGGAATCAGTATGGGTAATCTTTCAAATGACATTTGCCATTATAACCCCCGGTCTGATTGTGGGTGCCTTTGTGGAAAGAATTAAATTTTCTGCGGTTCTTTTATTTAGCGGACTTTGGCTATTGGCGGTTTATTTCCCCGTTTGCTACTGGGTATGGGGCGGCGGTTGGTTGGCCGAAAAAGGGGTGATTGATTTTGCCGGTGGTATTGTGGTACACGCAACAGCGGGTGCATCTGCACTTACCCTGGCCTGGATGCTTGGACGAAGGCAGGGCTTTCCAAAAAGTTTAAGACCCCCACACAATCCCGGCATGGTCATGATTGGTGCATCCATGCTTTGGGTCGGATGGTTTGGCTTTAATGCAGGCAGTGCAGCGGCGGCTAACGAAAGTGCCGGTATGGCGATGCTGGTTACCCACATTTCCGCGGCGACTGCAAGTTTGGTATGGATGTTTATTGAATGGAAAAAAACCGGCAAACCCGGCTTGGTGGGCATCGTAACTGGAACCATTGCCGGACTTGCCACGATTACTCCAGCCTCCGGCAGTGTGGGGCCAATGGGTGCGATTATTATCGGGGCTTCTGCAGCAATCGTCTGCTACTTTGCTTGTGGGTTTGTAAAAGAAAAGCTGGGAGTAGATGACTCTTTGGATGTGGCAGCAGTTCACGGAGTGGGTGGAATCTTGGGTACACTGATGGTTGCTTACCTCGGTTGGAATACTGACCTTGGAGGTTTAGGAATATCTCTGGACAGCTGGCAGGATCAACTGATTGTTCAGGCACAGGGTTGTGTGGCAGCAATTGTACTCTCCGTGGTCGCGACTTATCTGATCGTGAAAATTATATCTCCTCTGTTAGGAGGCAGTATTCGAGTTTCTGAGGAGGACGAAACAAAGGGGCTTGACCAAGCCTTGCATGGAGAGAATGCTTACACACTTCATTAAATTTTCTTACTCTCTAATCTATTTAAAATGAAATTAATAAAATCTATCATTAAACCCTTTAAACTCGAAGATGTGAAAGACGCACTCTCCGAAATCGGAATTGAAGGAATGACTGTAATTGAAGCCAAAGGGTTCGGCCGTCAAAAAGGACACACCGAAATTTATCGCGGGAGTGAATATACCATCGATTTTTTACCCAAGGTCGTGGTCGAGGTGGCAGTACCGGACGATCTTTGTGATAAAGTCATTGATACCATTGTCAAGGCAGCCAAGACTGAAAAGATTGGCGATGGAAAAGTATTTGTTCTTCCTATTGAACAGGCAATTCGAATACGAACTGGCGAGCAGGGAGAAGAAGCACTTTAACCTTAAATCAAGCTATTTAAGGTCCATAGCAACCAGGCAACGGTTGCATAAAGTGGGAATGCCATTCCTTCTTTCAGCGTATTCATCCACTCACCCGGTTTAGGCAGTCGACTAATCCACTTGGGAAAGATTGAAAGTAAAAGGTAGGGTGTGGAAAGCCCGACCGCGATACTGGTAAATACTACAAAAGCGGAGAACCAAGGCATGGCAAGTGCAGCTCCAACGGCCGCTCCAAGAAAAGGGGCCATACAGGGTGTGGCAACAATAGTGGCCAGGAAACCAGAGAAGAATGAACCCAGGTATCCTGTCTTCTGAGATAATTGACTCCCCACCCCAGTCAAAGACATTCCCATTTCGAACACTCCGCTTAGACTGAGGGCAAATAGGAGTAGAAAAATAGACAGGCCAAATACGAAAACCGGTTCCTGCAGTTGAAAACCCCAACCAAGTTCTCCGTCAATACTTTCCCGTAATCCGAGTAAAACTCCAACCAGGATCCAAAAAGAAAGAATTACGCCAACCGTAAATATGATTCCATGTCTCCGAATTTTTCTGGGGTCTTCTCCCGCCTGTTTTACAAATGACATAATTTTAAGCCCAAGAACTGGAAAGACACAGGGCATTAAATTCAGTATTATCCCACCCAAAAAAGCAAAGCCAAGGAGAGTAAGAAAACTATCTCCCAGCGGTGCAGTAAAAGCTTTCTCCTTCTCGATTACACTTAACACTATTTTCTGGGTTAAAATTTCGGGTAAAAGTATACCTTGCTTTTCCGCTTCTCCCTTATTTTGTGCCGGGTAATAAACATATAATGGAACCCCTTCCCTTCCAAACTTTTGCAAAGCTTGCAGAATAAGAGGACCCCGTTTTGTCCAGTCCGCCTGCAAGGCAACAATTCCCAGTTCCTTAAACTTTTCAATCACCGCTTTCTTCTTATACACTACCTTGTTTACCTGGCAGGACATACACCATCTGGCAGTAAAATCGACAAATACCGGACTGCCTTCCAAACGTGATGATTCTTCAATCTCAGGAGTCCAGGGGCTCCAATTGATTTGAGTATCGAGATCGGGTTCCTCCCCGGGGTAGCCTAGCCAAATTCCAAAAGTAAAGAGTGCCAGGGAGAGGATACGAAAGAAAGTGCGGACAGGAGACGGCTTGACTGGATAATTTGTTTTTCCGTAAAGCCAAATAGACATTGCCACCAAAATAAGCCCAAGCATAACCAATAACTGATTAAAGCCAGATTCAACCTGGGGCACCTCATTTGTCTTGGAAATCTTAATATTTTCCTGTGCCACGCCATACGAGACTTGATCCACTGATAGATCAATATTCCATCCGCCCGGAAATTGAGGGTGAGAAAGTACGCCTTTTAATGTGGAGGAAAAACCTGCCGAAGATAAATCCTTCGAGAGTTGGACAGAAATTCTGCCCTCCTGGTCTTTTTTAAATTTTTGCTTTTCGCCATGGGTAAAGAAATCTCCTTCAGGATAAAAATAAAAACCGCTTAGATCTAAATCCGCAAGAGGAGCTTTTGCCAAGGACAACACAATTGCATCTTCTTTCATAACTGCAGACAATTGAATATCCTCGGGCATAGCTTGAGGCAGTTCAGACAAAGCAAGTTCAACCTTTTCCTTAAAAAGTATTGAGGGGGTGGTTTGGTTGGAAACAGGAATACTCAGTTTTAATTCCTGATCGAAGGGGATACAATTACCCTCATCGCAAATGAGAGTGGACAGCTGTGCAGTTAAAGAAATCACATCGTCTGCAAATGAAGCACCCGAATCAACTTGCAAGCGAGCCAGTAGAAAAAAGGTATCCTTATGGACATAACTGACTAACTCTTGAAACTCGTAGAGCATCGGTGTGGGAAACTGAGCCTCCCCCATCTCCACGCCCTCCGGCAAAACCCAATTGATAGAGGTGGGAAAGCCAGTTTGTCCGGCAGTCTTCCAATAAGCATGCCACCGTGGTGCCAATTTGAATTGAAAGAGTAACCAAGCACCGTCTCCTGACTTTATTTCTTCTACTTCCGAGGAAAGTGTGACTTCAATTAAGTCACTCGCATTCTGAGCTTTCGTATAATGAAGAGTCGAAAATAAAAAAGTGAATAAAATAATCCACCTAACCAAATGCGTTCGAGGCATATTACAGTCTAATGCTTATGGTAAAAATGGATTCAAAGAAAATGAACCTCGTGAACTTTCCGTAAATTCCCGAACAGAATTCAATAATGGAGAGGGCCAGGAGACGTACTTCGGCAAGCTGAGCATCACATGAGTTTGTGGAATTCGATCAAATCCAACTTCCAAACCGGATAAGAAAGTCTCAAATGCCTTGTCCCATGCCAAGGGAGTGTAGACCGGTTTTCCCTGATCACTCGTAGTAAAACCTAATCGAGTAAGTGCCATTTTCTCCACTTCCTCCTCATTTGCAGGAAGAGATGCGATCGGGGTAATGGCATAAAACCACTTTCGGGCAGTTTCACGACTAAGAGCGTTAATATTCGTGTTCAAGTTTTCCCCGCTTTGTAATTTTTCGAAATTTACTTTCCCTAACCCTTCATAATGGGAACGAGGAACTTCAGATCGATCATACTCCGGTAAATTTCCCGCCAATACAAAAACCAGATCGGGATCAAAACTAATTGCCGTACTCAAACCATACCATGGACCAATAATTCCTGCAATCGGCTTGGCATATAACAACTCCTTTGGATAGTATTGGTTTCTATCGACTTTTAAAGATTCCCGGCTATCCCCCAAACTGGTGATCCAATCTATGGCATATTTCTTGTTTTCCTGACTTGCCTTTAAGATTGTTTTTCCAAGTGCAGCGGTTTCTCGTAAATTCCAATACAATACAAGATTAAAATAGGAATTGGGAGATAGGGTGATAATGGAAGAAACTAAGGCTTCTTTTGATTGATTAAACTGTTCAACAGAGTCATTTCCATCCAGGACATAAGTACCCACATCGAGAAGATAGACAACGTGGCGCCCCTCGTAAGATCTTCCTAAAAAAGTAACTTCGTTCTCTGGTTCAGTTGCAACAACGGGTGGAATGAGAGAAGGAATCGCTATTTTACCGGGTTGAGCAAGAAGGTTTTCAATATTATTGTCCTGACTTTTACTGGGCAAGGGTTTGACACGCGCATTTTCTAGCATTACCTCAATATCGGCATCTTTTGCTTCCTCTTTCTTTCCCTCAGTGGGGGGAGCAACTGCATCGGGAAAACGGTCAACTAAATTGACTGGCGAATCGATTGAATTGATTTCATCCTCAACCAATTCTTCTTTTTTATTGTCATTGTTTAATAAATAAACAATTCCAAAAATAAGTAAGCCCAGATTGGTAAATAGGCTGAAAATAAGAAAAAGTTTTGCCAACGGCCCCATCTTCTTTTTCACATGGCGGGACTTCGAATTGTACTGCTGGGATTGATCAAAAATTTTTCCCCCATTTTGGATCAAGTGATCGTGCCAGGATTGAAACTCTTCTTCGGACACACCATACTTTTTACTCTGTTCCCCCTTCGGAACATTTCTAATAATCGATTCCAGTACGATTCGTAACTTTTGTTCTCCAGAAAATTCTTCGGACATAAGACAGTATTATTAAAGAATGAAGCTTTCTCGTGCAACTGCCAATCCACATATTGCCGCAGTCTCTAAGCGTAGTGTGTTCGAACCTAGACTGAATGGAGTGAATCCATTTTCTTCACCCAGTAATTCTTCTTTTTCACTCCACCCTCCCTCGGGTCCAATTAAAATCGATACCCGGGCGGATGTGCCGCTTTTCAAATTCTTAATGGGAGCAGATTGGGGGGATAAAGTTCCTATCAAGATTTCATCTTCCTCTTGAATCGTGGTAAGGAAAAAAGAAAAGGTTTGCGGAAAGTCAAAATGTGGAAGCCATGGGTTGCCGGATTGTTTACAGGCATCGATTGCGATTTTTTTCCATTTTTGAATTTTTACATCCTGCTTCTTTGTCGCGTTTTTGGATTCTGAATGATCGGTGATTAAAGGGGTCAATTGAGCGACTCCCAACTCCGTGAGCGGGCGGATCAAATCCTCCCACCTATTCCCCTTGGGTAATGCAACGGCGAGACGAAACGCAGGCTGTAGCGGGGCGGAAAACTTTTTGTCCACAACCCGTAATTCGACACACTTTCGGTCCATCCGATTAATCTCAGTTAAGTATTGATTCCCTCGCCCGTCAAGCGCCTCGATGGAATCCCCTGTTTGCAGGCGTAGTACCTTGCTTAAGTGGTGACTTTCGACCTCATCCAATAAAATAACATCTTCCGACTCCATAAAGTCGGGTTCGAAAAAAGTTCTCATTGTACGAGGCATCTTTCTTGTTTAAATACAAAGTCTTCCATTTGGCAATCACCCTCAGTCTTCTGTTCAATAATGCAAATTAGCAATTTTCACCATTTCAACCCAATCGCTCCATGAGAATATGTGGAGGATTAGCCCGAGGAATTCATTTACAGGTAGCCAAGGGGATTGAAATTAGACCGGCCACGGATGCAAACCGGGAAAGATTATTTTCATCGCTTGGTGCGAGTGTCATGGAAACCCATTTTCTCGATTTGTTTGCGGGAACTGGATCTTATGGTCTGGAGGCACTCAGTCGGGGAGCTAGTGGTGGAGTTTTGGTAGAACAGCATAGAAAAGCGGTAAGTAGTCTGCAAAAAAACATTTCAAATGTTTGTAAAAGTGCAAAGGTGGAGCAAAGCCTAGTAATGATTGAACGACGAGATGTGATCGAATATCTCAAAAGCGAACAATCCAGCTTCGATCTTATTTTTCTTGATCCACCTTATGCTTTATTCCCCAAAGTGGGATCGCAGGTTTTTGAATTAATTAAAAGAAATCAAATTATTAAAAAAGCGGGGTTCCTGATTCATGAAGCTCCGCCTGAAGAAGAATCAGATTTTGAAGGTTGGAATCTCGTTAAAACAATCGGAAAGAGTAAAAAAGGCTCTCCTTTATTCCGGTTATTTCAAGTAGAAAATTAACTCTTCCAAAATTGACTTACCAATTGGCCAATTGCCACTACCACCGCAGTTTCTTGGCGCAGGACTCGATCTCCTAAAGAAAGAAGTAAGAACTCAGATGCTCTTAACTGTTTTCTTTCCGCGTCCGACCATCCACGTTCCGCCCCCACTGCTACAAGGTAATGAGTACTTTCTTTCTTACCACGGGAAGCGGTAAGAACTCCTGTACTTTCGTAATTATCAAGGGCAATTCGATAAGAATCCCCGGATTGGGACTCGATACATTCAGCCAGGTTGGACCAAATTGTACATCGAGGGATATAAGTACAAAAAGCCTGCTCGACCCCCTTTTGTATCTTTTCTTCCCATTCCTTTGTCTTCCACAGTTTACTATCCCGATAGGACGGTTCGGATTTATCCGAAATAAAGAAATCAATACTGGAAACTCCAAGTGTACTGGCTTGTTCCAAGATCTTTCTGCAAGTTTGTGGGCGAGAAAGCCCCACCAATAAGCCAACAGGATACAAATCATTGGTATGATCTTGATTCCACTTGATCGACAACTTTACATCATTCCTATTTAATCTAACAATTGTGGCTTTCCCACGCGGGCCATTACGTACCCCAATATCAATCGTATCCCCCAATTTCGCATTAAACACCTGAAGAATATGAGTTCCGGCTTCTCCATTGACCGGCAATTCCAGAGAAGAAACCTTCTCCGCGATTAGAAGAATATTCAATTCTGACAGAGCCAGAGGGCTTGATAGGGTCGTAGGGCAAACGACTCATTATCAAAAGAAAACTCTCCGCCACTAATCAAGTCTTTAACAGAACCATTGGATAAATAAGATGCCAATGTTTGTTTTTGATTACTCTTCACTTCATGGGGAAGGAAATTAAAAAGACAGATAATTACCTGACTTCCGTCCAATGACCTTCTCTCAAAAGCAAAAATCTCATCCCCCAATTCGATCACTTTTTGAGATGCATCCGGATGAAAGGCCGGGCACGACGCCCGTCTGCGCAACACTCGAGTGTACCATTCAAAAATTTCTCCCGAGTTACTTTCTTCATCCTCTAAAAGGGTTTCCAATTCTTCACTTTTCCATTTCTTCCGATTAATAGTTCGATTGTGCCCGGTTTCCTTGACGCCCTCAGTATAATTGGGTGTCGCACAAAGTGAGTGGAAATAAACTGCGGGAATTCCTTTCATCGCTAATGCAACTGCCTGGGAACAAAGAAACCTTTTCTTGCCAAGTTCTGGGTCTTTTTTGTGAGAAAGTGCACCATAGTAAGTCGCATTTAACTCGTAGGGAAATTCGGATCCATCCTCGAGTTTGCGCATTGATACATGCCCCCCATTTCCCCTCACTTCATCCGCGAGTGAAAGAATCTCGTCCGTATCTAAAATTCCCTCCAATGGGCGAACGCCAATCCCATCATGACTGGCAGTAAAATTAAGAAAATGGCATCCCTTGGGGGGAGGAGATAAATGAGCTGCCCAATTAGTCACATGCTTGGCTGTACCCTTTAATAATCCATGAAGTAAAAGGGGGGGGAGAGAAAATTGATAGACTGCATGAGCCTCATCTCCCTTTCCGAAATATGAAATGTTTTCCTGATGCGGTACATTTGTCTCAGTTAGAATCAGCACTTCGGGGGCAACTACCTCAATGAAATTCCTAATCAATTTGATTACTTCATGTGTCTTGGGAAGGTGGAGGCAATTGGTACCAATCTCCTTCCAAAGAAATGCCACTGCATCCAGTCTTAATATTCTGCACCCAAGGGACGCATAAAACATGATGATATCAAGAAATTCGAAGAGGAGATCCGGGCTTGTCCAATCCAGGTCAACTTGGTCGGCGCTGAATGTGGTCCAAACATGTCTTTCTCCCTTGCGGGTTTGGTAAGGAGTAAGTAGTGGAGAGGCTCGGGGTCTGACAACCGAGGAAAGATCAGCTTCTTCATCTCCTTCAAGAATGTAATTACTTCCCGGTTCAATACCGGAAACATATTCGCGGAACCAAGGACTTTTCGAGGAACAGTGATTAAGGACCAAATCGAACATCAGTTCAAATTCTTCCGATAAACGGGAAACATCATCCCAATTTCCATACCTCTTATCCACCTCGCGGTAATCAACTACTGAAAATCCATCATCCGAAGTCCATGGATAGAATGGTAAAATGTGAATCGCGGAAAATGCACCCTTAAGCCGGGCGGTACAAAATTCTTTTAGGGTGGAGAATGGATGTGCCTTTCCATCCGAAACCATATCCGCATAAGTAATTAACACCGCATCCTTTTGGGAAATTACTTTGGACGACAAGTTGGTTCGGTTCACCCCTACTCCGTAACGCCCGATCATATGAAAAAATCGATCCAATAGAGTATCCGCTTCCTCTACTCCATACAGATTGGCCAAACGCTTTCTAATCGTTTTTAACTTAGCACTTGATACGTGTTTTACAGAGGATGTGATCGCTGAACTCTTCATAAATTAATAACCGGTTAAGCTGGCAATAAATGCACGTAAATTACTCCGCACAACAGAATAAGAATAAAAGTGACGGGCGACTTCATAGTTGAAATTGACAATCTCTTTTCGAAGCTCTGCATCAAACAGAATTTGCTTCACGCGTTTTGCCAAGCTTGGAGTAACAAATCCGTCCATTGTTAATAAACGAAAGCCCTTGGGTTCAATATCGCGAACAAAAATAGAGTATCGATTAATCAACACTGGCTTTCGGAAGTAAATGGCTTCTAAGAGTGCATTTCCGAATCCTTCATAGGTACTGGGGTAAGTAACAAAATCTGCATGAAGATAAAGATCCCATAGGGTATATATTTTCTTACCTTCCGAATCACGTTGCCTCACTTCTCCCACTCGGTCTGCAACCACTCGCATATCAACACCTTCTTCATTTGCGAGTTGTTCGAGCATTCCCAAATATTCATATCCCTCGTCGCCAGCTTCATGGGAAATTACTAGTTTACAGCGCGGATCTTTCAGCAAACTGACTAATTTGATCGCCTGTTCAATTCCTTTTCTCGGTACCACGCGAGTGGGTTGAAGAATAAAAAAATCATCCTCTGCCAATCCTAGTTCTTCTCGAACATCCGAGGCATACTCGTCTATATGGTCGGGAGGATTATCAAAATCGAATACATTGGGAATTACCAATGATGACAAACCTTTCCGCAAAGCAAGCTGTTCCTGTGCCTCCTGGTTGATCACCACATTTCTCATATTGGAAAACTTGGGGGGGAAACTCATGTCCAAGTATTCGGGAACCGAGTTAACAGAAAAGCGAGTACGCTCCCAGAAAAAATCATGGTGATGAGCAATCGCAGGCATCTGTGTTTCCGATAGAAATTCGGTGAGCGCGATTCCGAGTGGGAGGTGCATTGGAATTGCCAGGCAATTTTGAGGAATGACGATATCAATATCAAATCTCTCCACAAATCGATAAATTGTACTTTTGATATAATCTGCAAGATCGCGAATCCTTGAAGAAACAAATCGGTCTCTTTGACCGGAACCCCAAATTCTTTCGTTAATCCATTTATTTTCAGAAAAACCAAAATATGCTTCAGGCACTACGAAACTGATGTCTGGGTCCCGGTCACTCTGACCACTGTACCAGTAGCTGACATGTTCGTCCTCCCAAAGTACTTCTGCCCACTTTGCACTTTCAAGAGATACCCCGTCCTGCCCTGCAAAACGAGTTGAAATAAAACCTATATTTTTTGACATAAAACGAGGATCGTCATTTGCTATTAATTGCCACGAACGATCTCTCATTATGTGAAGTAACTCGAAGATTTTTTCAACCAATAAAAAGAAAAAATCACTTTGTAATGGCAAGATATTTAATAATACATTATGGCGAGTGTATCAAATGATGCTAGAAACTACTTCAAAAGAATTTGACCTTGGGAATTTGCTCCAAGATTTACCCACTCAAATCGAAAAACTTAAGGAAGCACGGAAACTTGTTCTAACCGATGCGGTTTTACTGGGCGAAGTTCCTTCTCCTACTTTTAACGAAGAAGATCGAATCCGACTGACGGTTGACCGATTTAGGGAAAATGGAATGGAGGATCCGGAAATAGATGAACAGGGAAATGCATCGGCGGTATTGCCCGGCAGTGAGGGACGATCCTCCATCTTGGTGATGGCGCATGCAGATTCCGTTTTTGATGCGACCACTCAGCATGTTTTAAACGTGGGTCCGGATTCAATTACAGGTCCCGGAATTGCCGATAATGCAATTGGCCTGGCCACTGTTGTGGCATTACCCAAGCTACTAAAAATCCTAGGAATCACCTTAAAGGATGACCTAATTCTGCTAGCGAACACAAAAAGCTTGGGTCGTGGAAACCTAGAAGGAGCAAGATATTTTTTAGACACCAAGCAACGGCCGATTAGTGCCGGAATCTGCGTGGAGGGAGCGAGTCAGGGTAGATTAAGTTATGCAGGACTGGGTACTTTACGGGGAGAGATTCGCCTCGAGGTGCCCAGTAATTATGACTGGAATCGTTTTGGTTCCTCCGGAGCAGTGGGACACCTAACTCGAATCATTAATCAATTATTGGAAATACCACTCCCCAAGGAACCCAAAACTAAAATGGTCCTTGGTGGATTAACCTGTGGGACGACTTATAACAAAACACCCCACCGTGGATGTTTGCGTTTTGAAATTACCAGCGAAGCGGACGAAGTGATTGCGGAACTTCAACAAAAAGTAAATGACCTTTGCGAACAATGCTCTCTTGAGAATGGGACCACTGTAAAACTTGAAGTGGTCGCGACCCGACCGAATTGTGGCATTCCATTTACTCATCCACTCGTAAAAGCAACCCGTTCAATAATGGATGAAATTGGAATCACCCCTCAAGTAATCCCTAGTACAGGAGACTTAAATGTACTAATCGAGGCGGGGTATGCCGGTGTTACTTTGGGCTTAACCCATGCAGAAAATATTGGTGAGGAAAATGAAACGATTCAACTTGCCCCCTTACAAGCCGGAATTGCCCAGCTCGTTACTCTTCTTCAAGCAATCGATAAAGGAATTTGCGAATCATGACAGGCGATAATCAAAAATGGCTCGAGAACAATACTTTTCACCACGGAGAATTTTGGGATATTTTGGATTTAGTGAAGGAGAAAGAAAAAAAAGATCTGAAAATTTCTCTATGCATTCCCACTCTTAATGAAGAAAAGACTATTGGGAAAGAAGTTTTGATTCTTCGTTCTGAACTAATGGAAAGATATCCATTAATTGATGAGTTTGCTGTTATTGATTCGGGCTCAAATGATAAAACCCTCGAGGTGGCTGAAAGCTATGGTGCAGATACTTACTTAGCCTCAGAAATCCTTCCTGAAGTCGGGGACAAGCGAGGAAAAGGAGAGAACCTTTGGAAAGCAATTCATCAACTCAAAGGAGACATTATCTGTTATGTGGATGCGGATATCTCCAATATTCATCCGCGATTTGTCTACGGGCTCGTTGCACCATTAATCAAGCAAGCGGAAGTACAATATGTAAAAGCTTTCTACGACAGACCACTCAATTACTCAAGTGGTCTCCGCTCCAGTGGAGGCGGACGAGTAACCGAAATTTTGATTCGTCCATTATTTTCTTTATTCTATCCTGAACTGACTAATATTATACAACCATTGTCTGGAGAATACGCGGCAAGAAGAGAAGTACTGGAAATGATTCCCTTTCCAATTGGATATGGCGTGGAAACCTCGCACCTTCTGGATTTGTACGAAAAATTTGGTTTAAATGCCTTTGCGCAAACTGACCTCGATCGAAGAGTGCACAGAAATCAAACCACAAATGCTCTGGGTAAAATGAGTTTTGGTATTCTCCAAACTTTTATTAATCGATTACACAGCCAGGGGAAAATTGATCGGGTTCCTGATGTGGAAACCTTCTATCGACGGTTCGAGGTGGAAGATGGTTCCTATAACCAACTCGTTCAGGAGGTCGTGGAAGAGGAAAGACCTCCCATGATTGAAATTGATGGATACCGTAAGCGCACGGGTAATTCTTGATTTCCCACACAAGAAACCCGTACTGAAATGAGGGTTGCAATCGTTCATTATCACTTGGAACCCGGAGGGGTTACCCGGGTAATCGAAAACACACTCGAGTCATTTAGCCAAGAACTTGAATCACCCCAATTTGTAGTCTTAACGGGTCGAAAATATCCGGGCGATAAAATCAAAAATGTCCAGATTGTCGAGGGACTTGATTATTCTTCACCTACTAATTCAATCTCCCCTTCTGTGCTAAAAGAACGATTGGAGAAGGCAGCAAAAGTCGGGCTTGGAGGAAAACCTGACATTTGGCATATTCACAACCATAGTCTGGGTAAAAACGCCTCTTTAACAAAAGCAGTTGCTCTGCTCGCAGAAGATGCAAATCCAATGCTGCTCCATCCCCATGATTTTGCAGAAGACGGAAGACCCTCGAATTTCAGTGCACTCAAAGAAATATACTCGTCGGCTTATCCCTCCTCCTCAACAGTTCATTACGCAACCCTTAACCATCGGGATCACACATTTTTAAAAAAGGTTTTTTCTACCAAAGCGAGTCCAGTCCATCTATTAGCCAATGCCATTTCTATTCCCTCCGCCGCACAGGAAGTAAATACCCTCCCCCTCCCTGAGTTACCGGATAATTTATTTCTCTATCCCGTTCGTGCAGTTCGAAGAAAAAACCTCGGTGAATTAGCATTGATCGCCGCTTCTTATCCTGAAAAACACTTTGCAAATAGTCTAGGTCCTACCAATCCCGAATTTCAGCCAATCTTTAAAAGATGGGAACAATTTTGTAATGAAATTAATCTTCCTGTTACTTTTGCTTTAGGGGAAAAAACCTCTGTTTCATTCCCAGAAATGGTTGATCATGCTGAAGGTATATTGTCCACTAGTATTGCAGAGGGTTTCGGTTTAGGATTCCTGGAACCATGGATGTCCGGAAAATTTCTTTGGGGTCGAAATATTCCAGAAATAACTCAGGATTTCTCAAGCCTCGGTATTAATTTAAATCACTTATACCAACGAATTAATATCAACCTGGAACACCTGCAAAACAAGGGATCACTGACATCAAAAATTCAAACGACACTTGAAAAATTCTTTCTCGAATACCAGCAGGAAATGCCAAGCAATGCGACGGATATTGCCTATCAATCAATGGTTCAGAATGATCAGGTCGACTTTGGCCGATTAGACGAGGTATTACAGGAGGAAATTATTTTATCTATTTCAAAATCCACAGAGGCACGGGATGAAATTCGATCGCAAGTTAAACTGGAAAGAATCGATTCAGAGATCATTCTGAAAAATAAAGAATCAATTAACGAAAACTTTGCTCCGAAAAGTTATACAACAAAACTAAAGCATATTTACGAAATGATCTTAGATTCAAAACAAGACCAGTTCGAGTATGCACATGGCGAGCATCTACTCGATTCGTTTCTCTCCCCTGCCCGTCTAAACTTACTGAGAACCTAACTGTATTTTATTCTGCTGGTTCCAATCCCATTCCTTGCCCGAGCATATCCCACCAATTAGTTAACTTTATTCGTCCAGGAACTCCTTCAATAACAAGTGGTTCCCGTTTTAATGAGCGGTATCCCTGGCGGGCTTTTCCGGCAGCGAGAATGTTAACTACTTGAAGAAAATCGGCCCATTCATTTTTAAAGCCGGGGAAAATATTCATCTTGAAATTACCATTTGACGATAAGGATCCACTCCCCATTAGGCTAATATCTTGACCAGTTAAATCAGAGAGTGAAAAAAACCATTCTCCTGTACCTTTTCTGCTCATTTTAATGGAGCCATGCTCAAAGGAAATTTCGTCGATAAGATTGCACAGAGCCTCAATCATTCTCGTTTGAGGAGCGGACCAGGAAAATGAACTTCCCAAGCTCTTTTCCATTCCCTCTTTGAGCAGATCGGCATTGATGTCCATCCCTCCATCCAATGGCATTACCATCAAGTTACTAATTTCAATACTACTTTGGAGTTCAAAGGTACCGTTCACTTCCCCCTTCGCATTGAGTTTCCAATTAACTAATCCATCCGTGCTCATTATTTTATTCGTGAATGAATTTAAAATAGACGCATTAGTATCTTCTCCAGTTAACTGGAGATTAAATGTCGATAGTTCCGAAGCATTGGAATCCACCCAATTGAATTGTAATTCGCCTTGAATGAGAGAATCTTGAATTTTGGATTGAAAGATAATGTTTTGATTTTCAAGATTGATCTCTGCCTTGAAATCGTTCAGTGCAATAGTAGGAGTTAGTAGAACAGTTTCGAAAGATAATTGCGGATTTAAATTTCTATTTTCTGTCAACCACCCGGCAATAATTGATTCATTTTGAATCGTCGGACGAATGCATTTTCGAAATAAATCAACCAAGTCCACTGCACTGATTTGCTTGCTATTAATTGTGAACGAATTCTTTTCTGGTACTAAACTTATTTCTAAATCTGAACGGAGGTTCTTTTGATAAGATAACTTCATCCAATGAGAAATTTGATCATTTTCATTTACTACGGTCCATTTGATTGGAATTTCAAAAGCAGGCTCTGAAGAAGAACCAAGCGTGGATAAGATCATTTGTCCGTCCAACACAAGCTGGTTCGTTTTATCAGTCCGCCAATCAAGATGATTAGTTTTAATGATCAAATTATTTAAGCTTGGAAATGGGGGGAATAAAAATCTATTTAACAACGGAGAACTAACTACAAAATCGTTGCTTGTTAAACGACTAACCCCGCCCTTTTGATTAAGGGAAATAGATAAATTACCCTCGAATCTATCTTCTTTTCTATCCATTAAAATAACATTATTTAATTCATAAATCCCCTGTTTGCCACGATGAGGGAAAAAATTCAAATCACATTGTATTTTGAAACTCTGCCCACCCGTTGTTTGATTAGTATTTCCAATAACTTCCGTTTTGAAATTTTTAACCGTCCAGACCGGAAAGCCATTTTCAAATATAATTTCCCCAGAAAAAACAGAGCCTATTCCAGCAAAACTTAGATTTTGAAAATTTAAAAAGACTTCTGGTATAGAATCCTTACTAAAAAACGATATGGCACCGGAATTTCCTAAATTATTGGATTGGTAATTAACTAGGTCATTTTGCACAGATATTTCGAACGGATTCTCTACCCGTAAGGAAAAGAGTATATTTCTATCCTTTGTAATCAGTTCAGCATTACCGTTTTGGATAAGCCAATTGGTAGGTTGAATCACCCCTTGTAGATCGACTTTTTGAAATGAATATTGATTCGAATCCGAAAACTTTTCATGAACAAATCCGAGTGGAGCTAATTGTTCAGAAAAAGCCTCAATTTTAAAACTGAGATCCTCGGTTTGATTCAAATCCGAAAAAAGAGGAATCTTTGCAGTCACATTGAAATCTTTTTGTATTTTATCATTGTTTTTAATTTGTAAGTTACTGGATTTCAGGGAGAGTATTCCCTCGTTTACTTCTGATAAAAAATTTCCACTGAGAAGCGTACCATCTGTAAAATGTTGCTTCAATCGACCCACATCCAACGAATGGAATAACAGATTAACATTTTTGATTTCTCTCAAATCAGTAAAGGGAAGATTTGTTTCTGCCTCTATTCTTTCTCCTTTTTTATTTTCAATCTGAATACGAAAATTCTCAACACCCCACTGATCATCTGCTACTCGAACACGACTAATTATTTGACCACTAACAGTGCCCTCTTGCGGTAAAAAGAAAGAAGATACTGAAAAATTTCCCTCACCTTCTAACTCAACATTATTTCCTTGGGTATCAAACTTGATTCTACCAGAACTCTCTACGATTCCATCAACAAGGGAAAGGATAGGGAATTGTTTGATTAAATTGCGAGAAAGGATGGTAGTGTTCCAATCACCAGTAAATAGATTATCCTCAACTCCTCTTTGAGCATTTAATTCAAAACGAGCCATTTCTAATTGATTGCCCCCAAGATAAAGTTGAATCAATTCGGATTTGCTATCATGTAAATAACTCAACATTCCGAATTTTTTATTACGAATTGAAATTCTTAAAATCTGAGCTCCAAGAGCCTCCTCTCGTTGTATTTCAATATGGAGTAGTACACTTTTATCGATCGGAATAAATTGCTTAATGGTAGGAAATAAATCATCAAACCTTAACTCAATTGCTGCTTTAATAAGTCGATCCGGCTTCGAATAAGAAGCAAAAAGTGAAAATGGAACAGAGAATTTATTTTTTTCGATCCTCCCACTAATATCAATTGAATCAAAACCGTAGTTCAAGGAATTTAAACGTAGCGATTCAAGCACCTTCTCAATATCAAAGTTCGAATCGATACTTTCTTTTTCCACCACACGAAAATTCTTTAATTGCAAATGTTTGATTTGCGAATTTTCTTTCAAAAACCAATCAAGAGAAGAATAAGTAAATCGACCTTCTCCTAGGAATAAATCTCGATCTTGACTAAGCCACTGTCCACCCGATAAATATCCCTCATCCCAGTTTAACTCTTTAGTATCAAAACTAAGGTTGCCGTCCGCCATCGACCGGGCTAAATTTTTTTCAAATCGGTCAGGCAACCACCATTCAAAAATAACAAGGTCAGCCGTTGCAATAGTTACCAATAATACAAGTAATAACCATAAAGACTTTTTCATCAGTAATCTACTATGAAGAGAGTCATTCGATTGTTCCAACACCAAATTAATTCATACAAAAGATGAAATGAATCCCCAGAAGATCGGGGAAGTATGGAGTTGGTTAAAGAGAGAGTAACCGAGAAGTGAAAAATAGAATAACAGTTTTCTGTCTATTACAGAAAACTGCCTGTAAGTAACAAACTATTTACTCGCACGCCTTGCTTCAAAAAGCCGTTTTTCTTTTACCTTGTTCGCCTCTTTACCAATCCTGTCTCTCAGGTAGTACATCCGTGCACGCATGGTAACACTTTCCCGGTCCACTTCAACCTTGTCAATGAGGGGAGAATGAACTGGAAAAACTCGCTCCACTCCGACTCCAGATGCGATACGGCGAACAGTAAAAGTTTCATGAACTCCTGATCCCTTGCGCGCGATCACAATTCCGCCAAAAATTTGGATACGTTCTTTTTCTCCTTCTCGCACTCGAACATGAACTTTTACACCATCTCCCACTTTAAATTGGTCGCGGCCTTCTTTTAAATACTCTTTTGTTACTTCTTCTAGTAGTTGGTTGTTCATAATTCGGTATACTCTCAGGTTAATTTTTCAATAAATCAGGACGTAGTCTTTGGGTCTTTTCCAACCTTTTTGATTCACGCCATTTCGAAATTTGGGAATGGTTTCCGGAAAGAAGGACATCGGGAACCTTCATTCCACGGAATTCTGCTGGTCTTGTGTACTGAGGAAATGCAAGTAGTTGATCTTCAAAGCTCTCATCTTTGAGAGAATCTTCATCCCCCAACATACCAGGAATGTGTCGGCTAACTGCATCAATTAGAATAGAAGCGCTTAGAGTTCCATTAGTCAGAACATAATCTCCTACACTTATTTCACGAGTTACAAGACTATCACGAACACGTTGATCAACTCCTTCATAATGTCCGCTCAGTACCACAATATGTTTTTCTTGTGCAAGTTCTTTACATAAGGGAGTAGTTAATTTCTCACCATCTGGAGCCATGTAAATTACAGTGGATGATTGTTCCGCAATATCTTCAACTGCAGAAAACAAGGGTTCTGGTTTCATTACCATTCCAGCACCACCACCAAATGGTCGGTCGTCTGTTTCACGATGTTTTCCATCTGCCCATCGGCGTAAATCAAGAGAGTTTACCTCAATTAAGCCATTATCGATACCACGGGCGATTATACTTTCCCCAATAAAACCTTCTAATGTCTTAGGAAAAAGAGATAAAACATCGAAACGCAGAATTGGTTCCATCTTGCGAATCATCACAAAGTTTTAAAAACATACAGGAAGTAAGAGTGCCAGCTAATAGATAGCCTTACTTGGACTCTTCTTCCTTCG
>CAJQKB010000061.1 GCA_905478775.1 uncultured Opitutales bacterium
AGCCAGTCCAAGCTGACATCGGTAATTACATCTGTAGTGTAACCGGTGATTTTCTTTACTCCATCTGGAGTGTTCATGGGCGGATTATAGTATGGCCCTTGCCCCTGTAAAACCTGCCAGAAGTCAAAGCCGGTAGGATCGCTCTTCAGATGCCATTTTCCAACCATTGCGGTCTGATACCCTTTTTTCTGGAGCAGTTTCGGGAAAGTTTGCTGTTCTCCGTCAAAGCGTTGTCCATTGGTTAACTGGCCGTTTAAGTGACTGTGTTTTCCGGTGAGAATTACGGCACGACTTGGTGCACAAATCGAGTTGGTTACAAAGGCACGATCAAAGAGCATACCTTCTTTGGCAAGTCGATCAATATTGGGCGTTTGGTTCCGATTTGAACCGTAGGCTGAGATTGCCTGGTATGCATGGTCATCGGTGAAAATGAACAATATATTGAGAGGCTTGCCTTCACAAACCTGACCAATGACCAATGAAATAAGGAAAAATGTATGGATCAATTTATTCATGAATCTAGGAAGGATCTGAGAATTTAAGTTGGCAACTGGAAAATGTGTCTTTTGATGAAATTTATAGTTTAATTTGTTAGGCACCGATTCATTGACATATCCATTTCATCGGGCAATATCTTAGCTCATTTAACCTTCCAACCTTCCAAGATTTTATAATTATGATTAAATTTGTCTTATCGATTTTCCTGAGTGTTTGTGCATTTTTGTCTTTTTCCTCGTTTGCAGAAAAGACGACACCCAACATTGTTTTCATTTTTGCTGATGACTGGGGATGGGGTGACTTGGGTTGCCATGGTCATCCCTATTTAAAGACACCCAATATCGACCGATTGGCCAAGGAGGGGACTGATTTTCACAGGTTTACTGTAGCCAGTGGAGTGTGCTCACCCAGTCGAACTGCAGTGATGACCGGACACTTTCCTGCCCGCTACAATATTGACGGGCATTTTGCCTGGGTACCAAGTAATCAAAGACGTAACATGCCTGACTGGCTGGATACCAATGCCCCATTGTTACCAAAGTTTCTCAAAAAAGCAGGGTATTCAACTGCACATTATGGAAAGTGGCACCTTGCCAATGATATGATCCCGGATGCTCCGTTTCTCACTGAATATGGCTATGATGATTATGGGTCATACAATTGTTCAGGGCCACAGATGTTTGTCCATGATGATGTAAAAAGTGCGATTCCATTCATGAAAAAAAGTCATGCAAAGGGAAAGCCATTCTTTATTAATTTATGGATTCATGAACCGCATACTCCCTTTCATGTGGATCCAAAATTACAGAAACTTTTTCCCGATTTACCTGAGGCGGACAATATTTATGCGGCCACTTTGTACCATGCGGATTTAAGAATCGGTCAATTGTTGGATGCCTTGGACGAGATGAAAATTTCCGATAATACGCTGGTTATTTTTAGCTCGGATAATGGACCGGCAAGGGGTTCTCCCAATTCCCCCATTGCCCTGAGTTATGACTCAGCCACTGGTCCGGGATACGGAATAGGAGCAGCCAAGGGGATTACAGGAGGGCGTCGTGCTTTTAAGGGGGCTTTAATGGAAGGTGGGATCGGGGTGCCCTTTATTGCCCGCTGGCCTGGGAAAATTATCGCGGGGAAAGTGGATAAAACCTCGGTCTTGTCAGCGGTCGATTTGTTGCCCACTTTTTGTGAACTAGGGAATGTGAAACTCCCCAAGTCGTACAAGCCGGATGGAATGAGCCAAGTTCCTGCATTAATGGGGAAGGGCAATCCATTACGTAAAAAACCAATCTTTTGGAAAATGTCTGCACCGTGGCCAGCGAACAAGTCCAAGCCCGATCATTGGGTTGCTTATGCAGTGGTTCATGAACAATGGAAATTGGTACTTAACAAGGACCAGTCCCATGCCGAACTTTATGATTTAATCCGTGATCCATTGGAGAGTACAGATCGGGCCGATAAGAATTCAGAAACCGTAAGTCGATTGAAAATCTTGCTCCAAAAATGGCTTACATCCTTGCCCGAAAAACCAACGGGAAATGTATTCTCAAGCCTTAGGAAAAATTGATTTCCTATTCTGCCACTCGGTAAAGAGTGTTATCAGTACGGATAAGAAATGAATTTTTATGGGGTGCAAAGGTAGCCATGTGTGGAGCTCCATCCAATTCATTTTCTGAAATGATTTGCAGGCTTTTTCCCGGACGGATGACAGTGGTTTTCCCGGCTCGATCAGAAAGGTAGAGTAGTCCATTGGCGAGGATGGGGGAGGCATTAAATTCACCGTCGAGCCTTTCTCGCCAATTGAGATCACCTGTTTGAGCATTTACGCAGGAAAGAATTCCACCATCGTTTACCACATAAAGTTGATTTCCTACTAAGATAGGGGAAGGGATTCTGGGTGCACCCTTGGTCATTTTCCAGACAAGCTTGGGCTCGGTAAGGCCTTCCAATTGGTAAGCATGAACTTCGGATTTCATAAAGCAGGTGGACAGATAAAACATTCCGTGGCCCACAACGGGCCGTGCCACATTAGAAAACCCGAGTATGCCATACCTCATTTTCCAAAGCTCATTTCCATTTGCTGGATTGTATCCGTATACCCAGTCCGCTGCGCAGGAAATCAAAATAGGTTTACCGTTGAATGTTTCAATGATCGGAGTCGAGTAAGATTTTTGGAGTTGTGGGTTTTCTTTCATTTCCCCGGTTCGTTCAGTTTGCCAAGCAATTTTACCGTTGTCCTTGTAGAGTGCGACAATGCTTTGCCGATCACTTCCATCCAAATGGAAGATCATCAGGTTTTTCCATACAATGGGTGAGCTCCCCGGTCCATTTTCATGCATCACCCACAGGTTTTTTTCGTCATTTTTCCAAATGATATCACCTGATTTTGAATCAATGCACGCATTTCCATAAGCACCAAAATGAAGGTATAGTTTGCCCTCTTGAAGATAGGGGCTGGGGGAGGCATAGCTGTTTAACTTATGAACCCATTGTGGCTGTTTTTTCTTAAAAACTTCAATGTTTTTCAGAATTTTTCCAGAAGAAGCATCAATCTTCAGGGCCCGAAGGCTCACTTTGGAAAGTACTGTAACAGTGGGTAATCCCTTATTTTCCTTTAGTCTTTCCTCTTTTTCTTTTTCGGATGCAGGAGTTTCCAGAGCAGTGGTTACCCAAATATTCTCACCATCATGAACCGGAGATGAGTGGCCACGGCCAGGAAGGCTCGTTTTCCAAGAGATATTTTTTTGGGAAGACCAGGACTTCGGGTAATTGGCTATTGGGGCATGACCGGAGGCGTCCGGGCCGCGCCATTGTGGCCATGACTGGGCATATGCTAGTAGGGGAAGAATCAGAGAACCAAGAAAAAAGGGTTTCATTGAATAGGCTATTGAGCGGGAAGTCTTTTCACGAAAAGATTACGAAAAAGGACTGTGCTTCCGGGATCGTGTCCCTGAAGTGCAAATGTTCCTTCTCCTAATACCCTTTCAAAGTCCCCACTTTTTTTCCAGTCCTCCGGTTGGTTCCAATCGGAGATTACTTGATCATTTACCTTTGTGATTACATGTTTGCCATCCACTTTTATGTAAAGGGTAAACCATTCGTCATCCCGTGCCGGAGCTTCCAGGCAATCTTGTACGCCATAAATACTGGCTGTCTTTTTGGGGTCGTGATAGGTATTATTTATTTGGCATTCAAAACCCGCTTTTGGCCAACCGTCCTCCTGGAAGCGAGTATGGAAATACACGCCTGCATTGGAATGCGGTAGAGTCATAACCTCGGCCTTGAATTCAAAGTTTTTGAACGGCTTTTTAGTCTGATAAAAAAGATGGCAACGCCCCGGTGCATTGGCCACGATGCACCCATTCTTTACGGAGAATGATTCCTCATTTTCGTTTGGCTTCCAGCCTTTGAGAGTTTTTCCGTCAAACATGCTGACCCAACCCTTTTGCTTCGAATGATCTTGGGTGTAGTGTTCCGCTAAGAGGTCTCTTCCAAAATCTCCTTTAAAGTCTCTCCATACCGCATGAACATGATTCACATTATTTTGAGTATTGGCGTATTCGAACAGGAAATCCGGTGTTTGTATGCGGTAGTAGTGACCTGTTTCAGGGGTCAGCCCGCCCGCCCATGCAAAAAAGGTTTCAGTGGGGTGAAGGAGAGGTTTATTTTGGTTTATTTGTTTAACTACCTGGGGGCGATGTTTTGCTGAATACACTGCGATTACTTCTTGTAGCCATCCTTTTTGACGGGGATTCATCTTAGTAATAGGAAGACCCTGAGCCGGCACGAATGTTGACCAGTCTACTGTGTTGTCCTGACCGGAATAGATTTCACGAGGAGCTTTGTCAGAAAGAATCGCCATTTTTTTTTGGGGAGGGGAGAGAGATTTGAAGAACTTGAACGCGGTTGTCTCCTCCTCGGCAAGAACGCGCATTCCGGCATGTTTTCCTTCTGTTACCTTCGCTGGACTAGCTCCCCAGAAACTTGGAGTGACGGAAAAAATCCTACCATTCACCAAGGAGAAATTAAGCGATAAATGGTGTCCTTCAAAGCGCCACCCCCAGGTGCCGGCTTTATTTGGCTGACCAAAGATTGCATAATGATAAAGGTCTGGGTTTCTCATTTCTCGTCCTTCTTTTTCATAGAGAATATTCTCCAGAAGAATAACTGTGGAAGCCTCAATTTGCCCACGATGGCTAAGAGCGGACGAGAGAAGGGTCTGTGCTAAGGTTCTCTGAGGAGAAGACATCTCTTTTACGGATAACCCCATTCGTCCGTTCGGTTTTACAAAACTTCCCGGAAAGAAATGCCAGTTTTCTCTTTCATTATGGCTGAAGGGGAAATGTGCTTTCTTTTTTTGCCCTTCTTCCAAAGAATTAAGGAAATTGTGAGCGGCCGTTGTCATTTCGGTCGCCGGGTCGTGAGCAAAAATCTGTCCCCCAAGAGACAGGCATAATAAAATAGGAATAAATCGTTTCATGTGTAAATAAATAGAATTGGGCCACTGTTTGTTCAATGTCCATTCAAAATATGTGGTTTGGGTAAACATAATATAGGAAGTTCTATTGTATGGGAGTGATTTTTTTCATTCCTTACAGAGTGGTTCGTTGACCAAGATGATGGTTTAAGATAGCTAAAATATTGGCATGAATACTTTCCGAACCACGCGCTCTGTTCGAGTTTCAGGATCCCTCTTTTCTGGAGGAGGAGTGGGAGATGTTGGAGTAGAGTGGGGGTGTGCAATACCAGTTTTAGCTGCGGCTGAAATCCTTCCATCCCGAGCACAGTTAATTAGAAAGAATTTTCCTGCGACTGAGGTTTTTGAAGGTGATATATGGGAGTTACAGCAGGAGTACATCAATTTCTTTAACAAAGAATTGAATGGAAAAAGACCTTGGCTGATTACTCTTTCTCCACCCTGCCAGGGTATGTCAGCGAATGGGGCAGGGAGAATATCATCTTCAATTCGCTCGGGTGTCCGACCCAGAGAGGATGAAAGGAATCGACTGATATTGCCTGGTATTTCAGTCCTCGAAAAGCTGCAACCCGATTGGTTTATCCTCGAAAATGTTCGAAGGATGCAAAATACAATTATCCGTAACGAGCATGATAAACCTGAAAATATTCTAGCTTGTTTATCCAGGCGTTTAACCCCTTTGGGATATTCGATAAGGTCTAATGTTTTGAATTTTTCTTCCTATGGAGTGCCCCATCATCGGGAACGATTAATCACCATCGGTTGTCGTATTCCGGAGGTCTTAGAGTCTTGCCCTCCGGTAGGGGATGTATTTTCCAAACAAATAAGCCCGTTTCACCCAGTCGCCACTCATGGGGAGAAAAACGGCCATGCTCCTGTCAGTTTAAGTGATGCGATTGGTCGGCTGCCCCAATTAGATTCACTCGGTTTGCTTCAGGATTCTAAAGATCCATACCATTGTATTCCGCGTTGGAATGAAAATCAGTATTTCTGGATGAAACACACCCCGGAGGGGAAAAGTGCTTTCGATAATCTCAGCTGCATTCAATGTAAGCATAATAACGAACAGGAGGAATCGGTTGCCTGTGAAAAATGTGGTCATACTTTACCTCGACCAGTCCTTCTAAATAAGGGGAAAGCGAGGCTCATCAAGGGCTTTCGAACCAGCTATCGCAGAATGAGGTGGGATAGTCCGGCCAGTACATTAACTATGAACAGCGGGGTGATTTCGAGTGATATGAAAGGCCACCCCGATCAGAACCGTGTACTTTCTCTTCGGGAAATTCTTATTTTATCCACTTTGGATCATGCGCTGTGGAACAAAAAGTTTTCATTTGAGGGAATCCGTTATGGGAGAATGAAGGAAAGTGACAACTTTTCAATAAAGCTCATCCGTGAGGTAATCGGGGAGTCAATTCCGCCCTTGGGCATGGCACAGTTAGTCAAACATTTGATCGCGCTAGAGGAACAGCTTTAAAGAAGCTTATCCTGTAAAGCACTGGTATCGTTTCTTCTCGCATGCATAATAATTATTTTTCATTCTGATATACTCGGACATAGTCGACCAGCATTTTTGCAGGAAACTTTGTTTTAGTGTCCGGGTTACCGGGCCAGCGTCCTCCAACAGCAAGGTTGATCAAAAGATGAAACCGCTGATCGAAGGGAGCGGGAAAGGTACCCTTTTCCGAATGCCATTTTTCCTGAGTTTGCCATGGCTTTCCATCAATCCCCCAAATGATTTTTCCTTTCTCCCAAAAAATCGAGAAAATGTGAAATTCATCCGCAAATGTGCCTTTGGCAAGTTTGAATTCCTTACCAGCATGTTGGTTTTTTGGCCACCCACCTCCGTAATGAAGTGTTCCATGATAAGTGGAAGGTTCGTGACCAACGAGTTCCATAATATCAATTTCTCCACTTGAGGCCCAACCGCCATACTTTTCATCAGTCGGAAGCATCCAAATAGCAGGCCACATACCTTTTCCAATCGGCAATTTTGCCCGTACATCCACGCGGCAGTATTTCCAGTCCCCTCTATGTTTACTTCTGATTCGAGCAGAAGAGTAGGGGCGAGTGGTTCCAGCCACATTGGGATTGTCTTTGTGAGCCTCTATGACGAGATTTCCATTTTCTACCCGAAGGTTTTTCTTATCCCATCGATAAATTTGTTGTTCGTTATTACCACCACCATAGGCATTTTCCTCAACGCCCCATTTTGAATAGTCTAGGGAATCTCCGTTAAATTCGTCTGCCCAGACTAATTTTTGTCTGGATTTTCCGTAGGAAAATGAGGCCAGTGAATAAAGAATCGAAAAGGTTATAATTAATAAAAGCTTCATATTTATAAATTGATATCATTCCCTGTCATTACAATACCAAAAGTTGATAAACCATACTATTTCTGTACTATCTGACATAGAATTTAGTAACCATAGGCGAATTTTTAGCGATTGATTTCTAAAAAAAAGCGGCCCGTCCTTGTTGCCAAGAACGGGCCTAAAAACCAAGAAAGCCTACCCCAAAACTCCCTTGGACAACTTAACTTTAGAAATAAGGAATTCTCTTCGTCAACTGCGATTGAGCTTTTATTGTTTGGGAGTAGTTGAAGTTTAGTTTAATAGCTTGAGCTACAGAGGTTTAAGTTGCGCACATTTTATTAAGAAAGTTATTCACCGCCTTGGTTTTGATTTGTGAGCAAATGGGTTTACGCTCAGTATTCGGTCTTTTTCATGCCGGGTTGTGGAATAGGATAAGACCCATCGGCATTCGCAAGCAAAGGAGATTCAGAGTCCATGGTAAGGTTTTCCACACCTGGTGCAAAGTCGTGGCTGCAGTTTAACATTTGGTCATAAGTTACTTCATTCCCTACATGAGCAGCCATTCGACCCATTGAGGTTACCACACTTGCCTTGACCCCGCGCTCGACTTCATTATGGGGCTTATCGTTTTTAATGGCATCCATCAAGTATTCCCATTCGTCTTGGTAGGGGTTCGTTTCCCGTTCTGGGCGACCTCCACCGTTTTGTCCAAACATCCAAGCCAAATCACTGTCAGGGCCTTGACCTTTATGGATACGGGCTTGTGAGCGATGACCTCCTGGACCTGAGATCAGGGCATAGCCCTTTGTGCCATTGGCATGGCTGGCAAATTCCTGATAGCATTTGTTCATACTCCTACCTTGGAAGTAAAGTTTTGTCTCGTCCGGAAAGGTATATTCCACTGAATAGGAATCAAGGTTTTGATCTATTTCATCTCCGCGGTAATGCCTGCCTCCCATGGCCTGTGCCTTGACCGGCCACATGCCTTTCATCCAGCAACATTCATCTATGTTATGAATATTAAAGTCGCTGTACACTCCACCGCTTAACCAAAGAAATCCATGGAAGTTCTTAATTTGGTACATTAAGTCCGTTTTGTCTTTATCCGGAGTTTCCTGTTTTCTTTTGTCCCAACCAATAAGTCTTCCTTGCATACGCACCGCTTTTAAATAAAGAAGTTCCCCCAGTTCGCCATTGTCTATCCTATCCTTAAGTTCTTTCCGTGCCTGACTGTGTCTGCACATTAAGCCGACACCGACTTTCAGATTAATTTTTTTTGCTTCCTCATTCAGTTCTAAAATTTTGCGTGAAGAGGGACCATCCGGAGTGACCGGTTTTTCCATAAATACATTTAAACCTCTCTTGATCGCGTATTGATAATGCACCCAACGAAATGCACACGGAGTTGTAAAAATAACGATATCGCCGGGATCGAGTACATCCATTGCTTTTTGGTATCCGTCAAAACCTATAAACTTTCTGTCTGGAGATACATCGACGAGCTCTTTATGTTTTTTGGATAGCCCGTTGTAACTCTGATCGAGTCGGTATTGGAAAATATCCGCCATCGCAAAAAGTTTTCTGGGTCCAAATGCCTGAGATACTGAGAGAGCATTGCTGGCGGCTCCAGTTCCACGACCGCCACAGCCAACCAGAGCAAGCTTTGTTTCTTCTCCGCTTTTTCCATGAACCGTCGGAAGGGTTAAGCCGGCAAGTGCTCCAACGGTGGCCATACGGCCGGTGTTACTCACAAATTTTCTTCGGGAGAGAGAGGATAGGATTTCTTGGTTATTCATGATTTTCAGGTTAGTTGTTCAAATGATACTTCCAGTTAGTTAGAACTGACTGATGAACTTGTGCGAGCGTTTTTTTCGCCGAGAAATAAACGGAAAATATTTTTATCGGATTCAATACCGACGGTCATGCTTAGTCATTCCCGTAATCGGAATTTATTGTCCCGCTATACAGTATAATTTCGTCAGTGAACGAGTAAAAAGTTTTTTTCCGATCGGACTAAGCGTGGCTCTGAATACCTCGCTTGTGTTATCGGCTATTGCATTTTCAGATTCTATTATCAATTTCTTTTTACTTGGCTTCACCACATAAGTGATCCCCATTTCATTTTGTATAAAGTAATGTTCAGAGGTAACCAAGGGTGAGCCAGAAAATGCTCCCTGTAAGCGATCCACCCAGTAAATTTCTCCTGACTTAGAATCGTAGCAAGTAATAATACCACTCATACTGGTTGCGAATATTAATCCTTGAACGGCCGCAGGAGAAGGTAAATCCCGTCCACCATTTCTGCGGGCATGCCATTTCATATGTGTTTTCGTTATGTTTCCTTTCCCCGTTGGATCGACTGCATATAAATCACCGGGTTTCCCGTTTATAACAAAGAGGAGTTCTCCATCATAAAAAGGAACCGGGGAGCCGCGACCATTGAAGCTTTCACAAAACCATAATTCTTTTCCGTCTTGAATCGAGTATCCCTTTACGCCAAATTCTCCATTTAACACCACTTGTTTTTTGCCTTGGACGGTGATTACAATTGGTGTGGACCAGCCCCCCTTTGGCTTGTCCATCCTTGGGGTGTCCCAAACAATTTTTCCACTTTGAATATCAATCGCGACCAGTCGTGATTTTCCAATGGCATCGCAATTTTGAATGACCAATCCATTATGAATAATCGGCGATGCTGCCACTCCCCAATGACTGGGGAATTCACCTAAGTCGATATCCCATTTTTTATTTCCTTCCAAATCAAAACAATGCAGACCGGCGGGGCCAAAGAATACGACCACCCGATCTCCCTCTGTCGCGGGAGTGGCGGTGGCCCAGCCATTCATTCTGTGAATGGATTCGGCTCTATTATTTCTGATCTCTCTTTTCCATAATAAATCGCCTTTTTCCTTATCGAAGCAATGTAAGAGTC